>JAGOHT010000053.1 GCA_017996055.1 Alphaproteobacteria bacterium | reverse complement strand
CACACACTCCTTACCCGTTCGGTGGTACGCGATTTGCGACCCGAGCGCGAATGGCAGATGGCGCTCAATGTATCGGAGCAACGCTTCGAGCGCCTCTTCGCGCAAGCGCCGATTGGTGTGACGCTGCTGGATAGAAATCTCAAAATCACGGAATGCAACGAAGCTCTGCAAAAAATGTTGCGCCGCCAGCGTCCAACGCTGATTGAGTCCGATTTCGCGGCCTTGATGGCTCCGGAGGCACGGGCAGAAAATCTGCAGCTCTTGCAAACCGTGCTGACTGGCAAAGAGGTCCTGCGCCCGATTGAAATGCACCTATTCGGTGAGCGGCATGTCATCGCGCTCGTCTATATCAAGCAATTTGAAGCGGTGATGAAAAATAATCAGGCCGGTGGCAAAAGCGGTCTGGTGCTCTATTTCATTGACGTGACCGAACAAAAGAAAATGGAGCTACAATTTGCTCAGTCGCAAAAAATGCAGGCGATTGGACAACTCGCTGGCGGCATCGCGCATGATTTCAATAACCTGCTCACCGCGATGATCGGCTTCTGCGATTTGCTGCTCCAACGGCACAAGCCCGGCGATCAAAGCTTCGCTGATATCATGCAGATAAAGCAGAATGGCAATCGTGCCGCCAATCTCGTACGCCAGCTGCTGGCCTTCTCGCGCCAGCAAACGCTGCAGCCTAAGCTGCTCAATCTCGTCGATGTCATGGCGGAACTATCGAACCTACTGCGTCGTCTGATTGGATCTGGCATCACGCTTAACCTCACGCATGGGCGTGACCTTGCGCCTGTTTTGGTTGACCAGGGGCAGCTGGAACAGGTGGTCATCAATCTGGTGGTTAATGCGCGCGATGCCATGCCGCATGGCGGGGCTGTCACGGTGCGGACGGCCGGCCATCATCAGGATGTGCAAGTCGTGCGTGGACAGGACGATATGCCGCCGGGCGATTATGTCATTATTGAAGTAACGGATGTGGGAACGGGTATTCCACCGGAAATTATTCAGCGCATTTTTGAACCCTTCTTTTCGACGAAAGAAGTCGGGCAGGGCACCGGCCTGGGCCTCTCAACGGTCTATGGTATCGTGCGTCAAACCGGCGGTTTTGTTGATGTGCAGAGCACGCTTGGCAAAGGCACGCAGTTCACGATTTACCTGCCGGCACACAAGCCGGATACAACTCCGAAGCCGGTTGAACCAGAAGAAGCGAAGGAAAAATCCACGGCGGATCTTACTGGTGCTGGCACGGTCTTGCTGGTTGAGGATGAAGACGCCGTGCGGGTCTTCTCGGCGCGCGCCTTGCGGAATAAGGGCTATAATGTGCTTGAGGCGCGAAACGGCGAGGAAGCGCTGACAGTCATTGCCAAAGAGGGCGACAAAATTGATTTGCTAATAAGTGACGTCGTTATGCCGCAGATGGATGGTCCGACGATGATGGCCAAAGTGCGGGAAAAGCGCCCTAATCTCAAGGCGATCTTCATTTCAGGCTATACGGAGGACAAGTTCCGTGATCAGCTTAAAGCTGGTGAGGTCGTGCATTTCCTTGGCAAACCGTTTACACTGAAACAGTTGGCCAGCAAGGTTAAGGAAGTACTGGCGTCAGACGAGGGGAATGCGCCATGAGCGATGCTTTGGACACGACGGATAAATTGTTCTTCGCCGCGGGGGGGCTAGACCGTGATGCTGCGGAACGTGACCTGAAGGCTGCATTGCAGGGGGCTGACGATGGCGAGCTTTATCTCGAATATCAGCAATGTGAGAATTTTGTCTGGGATGATGGCAAGCTAAAGGCCGCCAGCTTCGATACGACACAGGGTTTCGGCCTGCGGGCGGTAGCAGGCGAAGCGACCGGCTATGCCCACGCTTCCGTGCTTGATCCTGCGGCACTTACGCGGGCGGCTGCTGCCGTTGCCGCAGTACGTTCAGGCTATAGCGGCACATTGGCGGAAGCGCCCGGAGGCACCAACCGCCAGCTTTATGCGCCGGAAAATCCCCTACACAGCAAGGACTTTGCCGCCAAAATTGCCTTGCTGCAAGAAATTGACGCCTATGCCCGTGCTCGTGACGCGCGTATCAAGCAGGTCAGCGTAGCGCTCAATGGTGTTTGGCAGGCTGTTCAGATTATCCGTCCTGGGGGCACTCGCGTTGCAGATATTCGGCCGCTGGTAAGGCTCAATGTCTCGATCGTTGCCAAACAAGGGGATAGGATGGAATCGGGCTATGACGGGGGTGGTGCACGTACCGGCTATGAGCGCTATTTTGATCCCACGCAATGGCGCAAGCAGGTCGATGAGGCATTACGGCAGGCTCTGGTGAACCTCGAAGCTATACCAGCGCCCGCTGGAGAAATGTCCGTCGTGATGAATAACGGCTGGGCGGGTGTGCTGCTGCATGAGGCGATTGGTCATGGGCTGGAAGGTGATTTTAACCGCAAGGGTACGTCTGCTTTCAGTAAACTGATGGGTGAACGCATCGCCGTGCCGGGTGTGACGATAGTTGATGACGGCACGCTCGATGAACGGCGGGGCTCTTTGACAATTGATGATGAAGGCACGCCGACACAGTGCACGACACTCATCGAAGATGGTATTTTGACCGGCTTTATTTATGACCGCCTCAATGCGCGACTGACCGGTAAACGCTCGACTGGCAACGGGCGACGTGAAAGCTTTGCGCATCAACCGATGCCGCGCATGACGAATACGCTCATGCGGTCCGGCAATCATTCACCGGAAGAGATTATCGCCTCGGTCAAGCACGGGCTTTTCGCCGCAAATTTTGGTGGCGGGCAAGTGGATATTACCAACGGCAAGTTTGTTTTCTCGCTCTCCGAGGCTTACCGCATCGAGAACGGCAAACTAAAAGAGCCGGTTAAAGGCGCAACGCTCATCGGTACCGGTTTTGAATCTCTGAAGAAAATTAGTATGGTCGGTAACGACAGCAAGCTTGACGATGGCGTCGGCACCTGCGGTAAAGATGGTCAGAGTGTGCCGGTCGGTGTTGGTCAGCCGACGATGCGGCTTGAGGAAATGACTGTCGGCGGCACCGGCTAAGGTCGTATTTGAACGCAACGCATAGAGAAGGCTTCGCATGTCTGATCGTTCACGGCGTAGCCTGGCTGCCCAGCTCTTGCCCATTCTCGCATTCTCATCTGGCCTGGCGGCCTTATCCTGGGAAGTTATCTGGCAATTACAAACCGGTCTGGCGCTGGGCATCTCTGCTCTCGGCGCGTCGCTCACATTGGCGGTTACCATGGGCGGCATGGGGACAGGTGCGCTCTGGAGCAGTCACACTCTCAAAGCGCATTTTGCAGCCAACCCCCAGCGTGTCTATGGCGTACTTGAAATTGTCATCGGCCTTTGCGGGCTTGCCTTGTTGCCGCTCTTTGGTCTGCTCACGTCCGTCGATACCTGGTTCTATCAGTCAATGCCAGCGCAGATGCCACTCGTTTATTTGCTCGGCAGCATTTTTGTGATTGGTCTACCGGCATTTTGCATGGGGGCGACCTTTCCGATGCTTGGGCTTCTTTCGCGGATCATTGATGTTCCTTTGGCGCGTTTATATGGGCTGAACACGCTTGGTGCGGCCTTCGGGGCGCTGCTCGTCGCTTTCTGCCTGATACCCTTGTTTGGTATTCAGGGCACCTGCTGGCTCGTCGGCCTGACGAATATCGCGGTAGGCTTGCTGGCTTATAAGCTACTGCTTCCGTCCGCAACCGCTCTTGCGGCAGATATTCACATAAATGCGACTGCATCATCACAACTAGGGATGCGGCAGTCGATTGGACTGGTCACGGTCACTGGTTTTGTTACCTTGCTTTTGGAAGTTGCTTGGTTTCGCGCTTTGACGGCGGCCTTTTTGAGTACGACGGACGCCTTCGCGCTCATGCTTTCCGTCGTGCTAGTCGCGCTGGGACTGGCTGCCTGGCTTGTCCCGGTTTTGCGGCATCTCAACATGACTCTGAGCGCTGCTGTGGTGGCCTCGGGATTGTTGATATTGGTAGCGACGCCGATTATTGAGCGTTTTTACCTGCTGACCCCAGCCTACAATAGCCCTGCCTTCGTTTTGATTGACCGCTTCATCAAGACTTTCATGGTCATCGGCATACCGGTGGTCTTTCTTGGCATGGCGCTGCCATGGGTTCTGGATGAACGCAAAAACAGCCGCGAATGGGGAGTTCTGTATGGCGCCAATACGTTCGCCGCAATTCTCGGCGCGACAACAGCGGCGTGGCTCCTGTTGCCGACAATAGGCTTCGCGCGCAGTGCTTGGTTGGCGGGCGGGCTTATACTGACATATGGCTTCTGGCTTTTGCCGCGCCAGCGTCGTCTTGCAGCAGCGGCGGCTGCAATCGCCGCCATTGGTGTCGCGGTCTTCTGCGAGGCGGGCATTGGACGCAATCTTGTCGCCGGGCGCATTGGCTTTGAGGGCAATGTGCCGAGCAAGGTGCTCGAATATTATGAGGGGCCGGAATCGAATGTGTCGGCGGTGGCCTATGATAACGGTGCGCGCGCACTGATTGTCGATGGCTTTGTCACTGCCGCCCAGCAACTAGACAAAAATATTGGATCGAGCGTGAGCTATATGGCCTGGATGGGGCATTTACCCATGCTGCTGCATCCAAATCCACAGAACGCGCTCGTCATCTGCTTCGGCACAGGGCAAACTGCGAATGCGGTGCGTCGTCAGAATCCGGTGTCACTCGATATTGTCGATATCAATCCAAGGGTCTTCAAGCTGGCGCATAATTTTTATCAAAACGAAAAGGTGCTTGAGGATCCGCGTGTTCATCAAATTGTCATGGACGGTCGCGCCTATATGCGACGCACGGCTAAGACCTATGATGTTATTACGCTCGAACCGATGCCGCCAAATTTTGCAGGCGTCAACGCGCTTTATTCGCTGGAATTTTACCGACTGGCGAAATCGCGGCTAAATGTTGGCGGCATTATCGCACAGTGGGTGCCGTTTCATGTTGCCGCCGCGCCTTATATGGCTGCGATTGTTAAGACATTTCAGTCTGAATTCCCTAACACAGTGCTTTGGCTTGACCCAACCTCAAAGACCGGCATCTTACTTGGTCGCAATGATGATGCAGGAAACTTGGGGCATGCGTGGCCTGGATTGCTGCGTAATCCGTCTCTGAGCGCATCTTTGCCTCTTTCCCCGCAGCAAATCATTAGTGCGCTGACGCTCGACGCAACGGGGGTTTCGCGTTATGTGTCAGGCACAAGCTTGATAAGTGATGACAATCAGCTTCTGGCCTATGGGCGTGCGGTCAATGGCATCTATCAGGGCGATGCCTATAACCGCGAGACATTCGCGCTGATTGAGGCGGCAAAGCTCGGGGCACAATAAATAAACAAGATATAGTTGAATAAAGAATACAGTGACCGGAGATATTACAAACGCCTGTCTAGAACAAATAACTGTCTTCATCGTCTGTGGCTGACGATGACAATCGAGCCAGATGATGAAAATGAAGACAAGAAAACCCCTGAAGTAATAGGGAACTGGGGTGATCGTAATAAATCACCGACAAGATATCGGGGTCAACTACTCTTCTTACTCTTAGCGTGTTGCATCATCGACTATTTGGTATGGACGATTTTAGGACCATGCACTTCTTCTTTTAGTTCTCGCGTTTATATATGTGTGGTTGTCACAATAGTTGGAGTAACCACTCTGGCTGCTATCTTCTTGTCGATGGATGATGAGTAATCATGTTTTGAGGCGTTACAATGCAGGATGAACAAGACAGCCCTCTAGATTGGGATGAAGGCGAAAAGAAACGCCCCTCTGGTTTATCGGTTCTTGGCCGCGTCATCGCTACACTTATTGGTATTGGGCTCATTATCGGTGTCATGATCTTCGCCTTTTTTATCATTGCCTGTTCTCAACTTGGCGGCGGTACTCGCACTGCATATGGATTGTCCATCCCAGACGCGGTGCGGGCGATGGCCATGTTGGTACCAGGCTCAGTGCTGGGCTTGGTGTTGGTTGAATTTGGTGCAACCGGAAGGACCTCGCCGTTGCGCTATTGGATTGGCGGGCTATCCCTACTGAGCCTGGTGCTGGTCGTACTCTTTGGCTTGCCCTACGGCCTACGCTGATGGTCGTGCATCTTTTATTTGATGCGTTGGCATGGGCCGTGGCCTTTGTAATTCGTTATCTCACGGTTCGCTATTGCGCTGTACCGGTTCTCAGTCTGCCGCCCAAACTTCGCTGGCGTTATGCGCTAGTTTTATTGTTGGGGGCAGGCAACGGCGCCGTGTTGTGTGGCAGCTTCAATCTTTGGCTGCAATTTCCTAATGCCTTGGGACATAGTGTGCTGGGAGCCATAATCGGGGGCATACTGACTGTCGAATTGTTCAAATGGCGTTTTAAGATTAAGACCTCCACCGGGGCAGTCTGGGCTTTGCCGATTGCGGTTGGCATTGCGGTTGGTCGTCTGGGTTGCTTTTTTTCTGGACTTGAGGATTACACTTATGGGGTGCCAACCACGCTAGCCTGGGGTGTCGATTTCGGCGACGGCTTAACACGACATCCGGTTCAGCTCTATGAATCATTGGCAATGCTAGTTTTTGTGGTGCTCGCTTTGGTCGCGCTGCGCTCCAAACGACAAGCCTATTTGCAAGCTGGCTTTTATTGCTTCGCGCTTTATTATGGGCTGCAGCGCTTTTTATGGGAATTCTTGAAGCCTTACGCGACCTTGGCTTTCGGGTTGAACTTGTTTCAATATCTATGCTTAGCGCTGATTGTTTATGCTTTGCTCATGCTAAGGAAATCTTATGTCCGCGCTCGCCCGTGAAGCCAAGCCATACCTCTATTATGGCCAAACGACCTCGCTATGCGAGACCTGCCTCGCGCTCGTGCCGGCAAAAATTATCGTGGAAGGTGATGAGGTCTTCTACCTCAAGCGTTGCGCTGAACATGGTGTGCAGAAAACGCGCATCGCTGGTGACTTTAGTTATTACAAATCGCAGCATGAGTTTCTGAAGCCCGGCGACAAGCCACTTAAGCTACACAGCAAGACCGATTATGGTTGCCCCTATGATTGCGGCCTGTGCCCGGATCATGAGCAACATTCTTGTCTCGCAATTATCGAGATTAACGACCAGTGCAACTTGACTTGTCCGGTCTGCTTCGCGGATTCCTCACCGCAACGTTTGGAAAACAAATCGCTGGCAGAAGTTGAAGCAATGCTGGATGCGATTGTCGCCAGCGAGGGCGAGCCGGACTTGGTACAAATCAGTGGCGGCGAACCCACGATACATCCTGATATTCTCGCCATTTTACAGGCGGCAAAGCGCCGCCCCATTCGGCATATCATGCTGAATACTAATGGCATTCGTATTGCTCAGGAGCCGTCCTTTGTGGCGGAGCTGGCGAAGCTCGCACCTGGATTTGAAGTCTATCTGCAGTTTGACTCGTTACAGGCGGCGGCGCTCAAAAACATTCGCGGCGCGGATTTACGCAGTATCCGCGATAAGGCGCTCGCCAATCTTGAGGCTGCCGGTATTGCCACGACATTGGTTGTCGTCGTCAAGCGCGGCGTTAACGATAATGAGCTGGGTGCAATAATCGATCACGCGCTGCGCTATCGCTGTGTGCGAGGAATTACATTTCAACCGGTGCAGGATGCTGGGCGTAATGTCGGCTTCGATAAGAATACCGACCGAATGCTGCTCACGGATATTCGCGCTGCCATTCTAGCTCAAACGCCGCATTATGCGCCGGATGATATCATCCCGCTACCCTGCAATCCGGACCAAATCGCTATCAGTTATGCGTTGCGAAATGAGCAGCAGATCACGCCCATCACTAGCCTCATCCCGCGCGAAGAATTTGTCAGCACGGTGCCGAACGCCATTACGTTTGAGAAGTATCCAGAGATTAAGGATAAACTCTTCGCATTGCTGTCGCTCGCCACAGTCGGGGAATTGGGGGAGGCCAAGCTTAATAGCTTGCTCTGCTGTTTGCCACAGGTAGAGGCTCCAGACAGCTTTGGCTATGACCGCATTTTTCGCATCGTCATTGTTCAGTTTCTCGATAAATACAATTTCTGCCTCGGCGCTGTGAAGCGCTCCTGCATTCACTTCGTAACGCTGCAGGGGCAGGTCATACCGTTTGACACCTACAATCTTTTTTACCGCAACAATAAGGTCAAGAATTGGCGCGCGCTCATTGATAGCCAACGGGGAGGGGGCAAAGCATGATTATTACAATTCTCATCTATCTCCTAATCAGCGTGCCTATTCTTATGATCCTACTATCCTGGAAAATAACAGGCGACAAAAAGGCTGGCTGGGCACTGCCAAGCGGGCGGCGTGATAAATTTTTGTGGAGTATTGTCGGCGTCGCCCTGGCTTTTCCGTTGTTGCTCACAGGCCTTGGCTGCACGATATTTAACGTCGGTGTTTATGGGTACAGCACGATTGGCCGGGTGACTGGCTCCGTGCATGGCGAAAATTACGATATAATGTTTCTCTTCGCGCTCATTGTGTCGATACCAATGGCAGTTGTTGGCTTTTTTGGCCTACGGTATAGCTGGCGGAAGTTGAGACGAGTGCTCTTGAATCAACCCACGGCACAGGTTAAGGATGATTTTTGAAGGCGCCGCCGTTCTTGGCGGTTGCTGAACACTTAAGGCCGCGGCGCATGTTTCTTGCTTATGCATTGCTATATTCTGCGCTGGCGGTGCCGATGCTCGTCACCTACCTTTCCTGGCATTATACGGGTGGGGTTACTGTCTGCTGGAAGCTCAGGCTGACGGAGTTAGCGACTCTTCTCCTCGATGTTTGGATGTTTGCGCTCGCGATAGGGTTTTGCGGCCTCTGCATCGCCTACACGCTTAGTGTTGGGATAAGTTATTGGGATTTCACACACGAGCGTTCGCCTGTGACGGAGCAATATGTCCGGCACCTGGTCTTTGAGATTAATTCCCTGATATTCGTCGTGCCCTTTATCGGCGTCGGAGCCTATCTCAGCTGGTGGCGTTGGCACCCGCTGCGAGTTTTTTTTGGGCTGGAACGTGGCAAAAGCTTTCAGCACGAAGTCTAAATTTGTTGGAAAACAAAAGGGCGCAGACCAGCTGCGCCCTCATGCCTATAATTACGGGAAGAATTAGGCCGTGCCTTGCTGGGCAACTGCGCCGTCTCCTACATCACGCGCTAGCGATGAAATACGATCCTTCAGCTGCAATTTCTCGCGCTTGAATTGTCGTAGCTTGACCAAATTCGGCATCGGCCTGTGCTCTTCATCGTGCAGAAGCGATTCCAACTGGGCGTGGCGTTTACGCAGAGTCTCAATCCGTTGTGCAAGTGACATTCCGGTGCCTCCTCTTTGGTCAGTTGTATGAACCGAAGGAGTTTACCTCAAATCGCGGTTAATAGGGGGAGGAAACGTTCGCCACAGCAAAAAACGCAACATAATTGCAACAAGTTTTATCTATTTCGATTTGCTGCAAGTTAGCGGTTTGCCTTAAGCCTAGTCGCCAAAGCTGATGCCTAAGCCTCTGGCCGTCAACATTAATGTGCTGTTTGGCTCAACGGCTTGGTAGCGCTTGATAGCGTCGCTAATCGCCACATCAAACACCTTACGCTGCCCCCAGGCGACCATGCGATCGCTCTTGCCTTCGCGGAGCAACTCAACGGCATGAACGCCAAATACAGAGGCCAACAGCCTGTCTTGCGCGCTCGGCTGACCGCCGCGCTGCACATGACCCAGGACGGTAACGCGCGTTTCGGCATTACAAGCATCCGAGATCTGCTGTGCAATATAATTACCAATGCCGCCCAGGCGTTGCTGCCCGCCATGCAGGTTCTTTGTAATCGTGCTGCCATCAACCGTTTTGACGGCTTCGGAAACGACAACGAGCGCGAAGTTCCTGCCGTTGGCATTCAGCTCAGCGATATGTTTCGCCACTTTCTTAATGTCATAGGGAATTTCAGGGATGAGAATCACATCCGCACCACCAGCGATGCCAGCGGCCAGAGCGATATGTCCAGCGTCACGCCCCATGACTTCCAGAACCATGACGCGGTCATGGCTGGCAGCAGTTGGCTGCAGCCTGTCGAGCGCTTCGGTGGCAATCGCTACGGCGGTATCAAACCCAATCGAGGTTTCAGTCATCCCGAGATCGTTATCAATAGTCTTCGGCACACCGATGAGCGGAATATTCCCCTGACCCATCAAGCGCTGTAAAATCGCCAGACTACCATCGCCGCCAATGCCGATAATCGCCTCAATCCCCAGCTTTTTGATGCCGTTGACGATTTCCATCGAACGGTCTTTCAGCGTGCCGTCCGGCATTGGGTAGGCAAAGGGGTCACCCTTATTCGTCGTGCCCAGCACCGTGCCGCCCTGACGCAGCATATAGGTATCAACATCATTGACGCCAAGCGGGCGCACCTGGGGCGGATCAACTAGCAAGCCGTGGGTGCCATCAAGAATGCCGATGACCTCCCAGTCCAGCGTCGCGGCATGAAGCACGGCGGCGCGAATAACGGCATTCAGACCGGCGCAGTCGCCGCCGCTAGTGAGAATACCAATGCGTTTCTTGGGCTTAGCAGACATGTCAGGGCAACCCTATGCATATATGAAAGTGAATATTCACGAAATCATAGCGTTAACCCTGTTTCTCTGCTATAGAATTTTCAGGAAAAATTGCTTTTATCGCGACAGGCGTTTCCGGCATTGTGTGCCGCTGTTTGACGCCACTGACCAAGAGCAAGTGTCATTCAATGATTATCGGCCTGCGCGCTTATAATGCGTGGGCACCGAAGGCGGAACGATGTTAATGGAAGACCAAGATCAATTGCACGCACGTTTGCTGGGGCTCAAGGGGGAGCACCGTGACCTTGATGATGCCATCACTGCTCTCTCGCAGCGTGCCGTGCCGGACTTACTGCAGCTCCAGCGCCTCAAAAAGAAGAAGCTGCAAATCAAGGATCAGATTACGCAGATTGAAGGCAAGTTGCTGCCAGATATTATTGCTTAGCTGCAGGGCCACAATTTGTGAGATTTTGTTATCATATAAAACTAGACAAAATTTATTTCCAAAATAGTTGTCCACTTTATTTTATTCTTACAGTTTGAGAACCCAGACGTTAAACGAGATCCTCATCTGAGTTTCTAAAATCAGCAGAAATATTGTATTGTCACGTCATCGCTTAACCCGCAAATATCAAAAATGGATTCATAAGTTTAAGGCTGCCATTATTATTGGTGTTAAAATAATCAAAAAGCCTATCACAACTAAAGCCATCCCAAGAAGGTAGCCCTTCTTGTTGATGGCTATCTTCTGCGCAGTGATCCAGGAATGGAATTTCAAAAAAACTAGGTAAACCAGTACAGCGATGCCTGCTATGACCAGTACGACGCCGATGCTAGAATTGATGGCAACATGCTGGGATTGCAGATGCATCGCTACAATTTGTTCTTTATAGTTTTGAACCACTGCCGCCCCACCGAATTCTGCAGGAATTAATCAAGAATTTTGAGTTGTGGCTAAGAATAGGAGAATTTTTCAAGTACCCAAAAAGCTGCGCAGTTTACGTGTGTGTCTGCGGATGGTGTTACTTATTGCCGTATACTCTATCCTTTAGATATAACGGCAACTCAGAGCAGCGCACGACTTTCATTGCAATTTGAATATTCTTCCCCTGCTCACAACTTTGGCCATCATCAAAATGAAGGATGCCCGAAAATTTGTCTTTTCCTTTTTCTCCAGAGAATGATCCTGCAAATTTTGCAGGGGTTCCATTCGGAGTTTCTCGGTCAAACTTCACGCCGTTAATATACTTAAAATCAAAAGCAAGTAACTTCGAACTAAGTCGAATGTTCGTAATTTCTCCTTGAACAGGTTCTCCGGCTAAACCACATGACGCGACGATGTGCCCTCTCAGTTCGCCGGAAAACCAAACAATAAGTTCTTCGCCATACTGATGTTCTTCGGTCGTTCTCATGGTCGAAGCGAGCCAACACTTCGCCGCATGTTCCTCAGCATGTGTTACAGCGCTAAAAAACAAGCCCCCTAGCAAGAAGAGCAAAAAAAGATATGTACGGCGCACAGATATAATCCAAGCTCAAACAACGGAAAGTACTGAAGAGCTGTATTAAGTATCCAAGAAACTCCGTAACTTCCGCGAGCGAGAAGGGTGCTTCAGCTTTCGCAGCGCCTTCGCCTCAATCTGCCGGATACGTTCGCGGGTCACGCTGAACTGCTGACCCACTTCTTCCAGCGTATGGTCGGTGTTCATACCGATGCCAAAGCGCATGCGCAGCACGCGCTCTTCGCGCGGTGTGAGTGTGGATAATACGCGCGTCGTAGTTTCGCGCAGGTTGGATTGAATCGCCGCATCAAGCGGGATGATGGCGTTCTTGTCTTCGATGAAGTCACCGAGATGCGAATCTTCTTCGTCACCTATCGGCGTCTCAAGGCTGATGGGCTCCTTGGCGATTTTCAGCACCTTACGAACCTTCTCAAGCGGCATATGCAGCTTTTCGGCAAGCT
>JAGOHT010000052.1 GCA_017996055.1 Alphaproteobacteria bacterium | reverse complement strand
CAACAGCAGCAGCGCTCCGGCAAGGAAGGCCGTCCCCCCCATATCGGGATAGCCCTCAACCACCGAAACCCAGGCGAAACCACAACTCAACAAAGCCGCCAGTGCCGCAAGGAGATTGGTGCCATAAGCGCCGCCGCGTAGTTGTCGGAGCAGGCTCGCCAACAGCAAGGCTAAGCCAAAGCCAAAAGCGATAAAGTTGGAGAGAATATATGTGCTACGCGAATCAGCGCCGTTTAGCGTAAAGCCCAGCAGTGCAGGAATGGTGAAAAGCCGACTGAAATCATCATTGAGCGAAATATAAATCGCCCGCAGCACCGCCATCCAGCCCGACTGCTGCAGCGTTGGCCACAGCGCGCTAGCAAAACCAGGATAGAGCGCATGATCCCAGAAATAAAATGTATGCTCCATGCTGACGTAGCGCACGAAGAGAACAGCAGCGGTCAGCGCCAAGACCAGGACCACCAGCCAATCCCGCGCCGCGCGCCAAGATGTCACCAACTTTTGCATCCGTTCAGTTGGCCGGAATGCCGGAAAATGTCAAATCACGCATATCTAGCCGCAGGGTGGAATAATCGATTTTCCTTTTGGGGTTTGCTGTATTAGATAGTACTCTCGCTCCTACCGGTTGCCTGATTTCATGTATCGTCTATATCATCATCCGCTTGATCCGCTGTGTCGTAAGCTGCGCTTGTTGCTAGCCGAGAAGGAAATCGCCTGCGAGACAATCAGCGAGGAAGTCTGGGAGCGTCGCCCGGAGTTTCTACTCCTCAATCCGGCAGGGGAAGTCCCGGTCTTAGTTGCCGTCGAGGGCGGTAACGAGCGGATTTTTGCCGATAGCACTGCGATTGCTGAGTATCTTGAAGAGATGCAGCCGCGCCCGACCTTGATTGGCACCACGCCGGAGGATCGCGCCGAAGTGCGGCGGCTGGTCGGCTGGTTTGAGCGCAAATTCTATGACGAGGTCGGCCGTTGCCTGGTTGATGAAAAGATCTTCAAGCGTCTCGCCGGCCGCGGCGGACCTGACAGCACACTACTCCGCGCTGGTTACAGCAATATCCACTACCATCTCGATTATGTTGGTTATTTGACCGAACGGCGTAACTGGCTGGCAGGCGAAGAGTTAACGCTGGCCGACCTCGCCGCCGCGGCACAGCTTTCCGCAGTGGATTATCTCGGCGACGTGCCATGGGCGCAACATCCGGCGGCGCAGGACTGGTATGCGCGGATTAAATCGCGCCCCGCCTTTCGCGGCTTGCTTGGCGACAGGCTTGCGGGTTTGCTGCCAGCACGGCATTATGCCGACCTTGATTTCTGAGGTCCCCCGTCCGTTTCTTGAAAGGAACCGACCATGTTCGCTCTCCGCGCCTCTGCCGCTACGCTCTGTCTCGCCGCGCTGCTCTGCAGCACCATCCCCGCCCAGGCTGAAGAGGGCTACAAGCCTGATGACCGCGTCAGCTTCATGCTCAGCACTGAAGGCTGGGCGACGACCACGACCGCCCGGGTTGTCGTCTCGGTCGATGCGGCAGTCACCGGCGCTGCCGCTGGCAATGCCCGCGCGGATATGCAGAAAGCCGTGGGTAACATCGCCAAGGCTGACTGGCGGCTGACTGATTTTTCGCGCAGCCAAGATCCCACCGGGCTGGAGCGCTGGTATGCCAGTTTTGAAGCACGCATTCCGGAAAGCGAGTTAGGCGGTATTCATGACACCGCCAAGAAAGCCAGTAAGGCCGGTATGCAGCTGACGGTGCAGGAAGTTGCCTTCGACCCCACCTTGGCGGAAATCGAAACTGTCAAAGCCAAGCTGCGCGCCGATCTCTACAAACAGGCATATGACCAGCTGAGCACCATCAATGCGACGATTCCGGGACGCGCCTATCGCATCTCCGCTATCGACTTCATGAATAATAGTATGCCGACTATGGCGCCGATGGTCCGCCCAATGGCGATGGCCAAGAGCATGGCAATGACGGCCAGCGCTGGCGTCGCTATGGCTGAGGACGGCGCGAACATGCAGCGCGCCGAGAAAATCGTTATGATGGCGCAGGTATATTACGGCGCTGTCGCACCCGTCGCCGGTAAATAATCCTCATGCTCTCAGGTCCCATGGTGCCGCCCCGCGCGGGTGGCACCCCCGATTCATTGGTTTTTCTTTTACATGGCCTTGGTGATAATGGCACTGGTCTGCTCGATCTTGCCCCTCCACTGGCGGCCTATTTGCCCAACACACTGTTTTACAGCCCCAACGCCCCCGACGCCTATGAGATGGCGCCAGGAGGACGGCAATGGTTTGGCCTTCAGGACTGGTCGCAGGACGCGATTTACAACGGTGCTTTGCGCGCCGCCCCTGCCCTTGATGCTTATATCGATGACCGTCTGACGGCACACGCCCTACTACCCAGTCGCATAGCACTGCTGGGCTTCTCACAGGGCGGGATGATGGCACTCCATGTCGGGCTACGGCGTAATCCCGCGCTGGCCGCGATTGTCAGCTTCTCCGGCGCTTTGGTGGGCGCTGACAAGATTGAGAAGACCGCGGTCGCAAAGCCGCCGGTGCTGCTAGTGCATGGCATGATGGATACGGTCGTGCCCTATGCCGCCATGCCCGCTTCATCACATTACCTTGAGGCGGCTGGATTACAGGTGCAGACGGAAACCCGCCCGATGCTTGGCCATTCCATTGACCAGGAAGGGCTGGCAAAGGCTGGCATTTTCCTCAGCAAATATTTGGGTAAAGTCGTTGCTTAAAAGAAGGTTTGTTCGGGCAGCGCATAAGACGATACGCCTATGCTAGGGCGAAAAATGGACTCAGCGAGTATGGGACGAGTAAAGGGTTCATGGAAGCCTTGCGCACGTATTGCTGCGTGAGCACGGGAAATGTAGCCAAGACCATTTACAGACATTCTTCAGATTTTTCAATTAAGGCTGCGCCAGCAGCGCTTTCGCCAGCGCATTATTCGCTGCAATCACGGCAGCACGATCAGCGCCAGTGCCGGCGTGGGTATAGTAGCGCGCCGTGCCATCACCAGGCGTATAGAACACAGCCGCCATCACCTCTTCACTCCCAACAGCATTGCAGCTCATAACCCCACGCTGCAACAGTGCCTTGCCGCTGACGAGAATCTTCTCCATCTCTTCCGTCCATAAGCCCTGGCAATAGGTCTTCAGCACCGCGCGCAACCCACGCACCGCCTTGCTGAAATCCGGCTTAGGATCGAAAGCTTGTGTCCCCCCATTGATGTTTCCACGTTGCCAGGCAACATCGACAAAGCTCATCCCCGGCGGCGGCGCAATCAGCGTCAAGCCCTCCGCGAGACCGGCGCGCTGCATAACCTCTAGAATCTGCGGCGGCAAGGCCTGATCCTGTTGCGCAGAACAATCAGCGAGTTGTTCTAGCATCGGCGCAACTCCAGACAACGAAAAGCGCTGCGGCCGATTGAGGCCACTGACGGTAAGCGTTCGTGCTTTCGTGAGCGCCATACGCCAACGCTCTGGCGCATCGCTATCGATGAGCAGCATTGTTGGGGTCAGGGCACGCCCCCGCGCGGCAAAAACTGGCTGCTTGTCGAAAACCAGCTTGAGTATGAAATTCTGCTGCGGTGAAAAGTCTTGGTCGGGCAGCACCACACCGAGATTCATCCGCCCTTCTGGGTCAAGCGCGACATTAAGATGACGACCATCACTGAGGGTTTGGTCGGCGATGCAATAATCGAGGCTCCCCTGCGGCCGCCGCACTTCGCGCAGCTGCCACGGCGGCGGAGCGGCCAGCGCCGGAAACGCCAACAGCCCCATCAGGACCCATAACGCAATTTTTTTCGCCATGGCGAGAAATTGGCTCTATATTGCTGGGAAGGCAATATTTTTCTTAGGTTTTTGCAACAAGGATTTCCGCAATGGCGCGCTCCTTCCATCTGCATGAGATTGCGACGGCGATTGGCGCCGAATTGCAAGGCGACGGCAATATCGCCGTCAACCGTCTCGTCCATCCATCGACTTACGCATACGCCGATGATCTCGTCCTTGCCATGGATGACGCTTTACTGCCGCTACTCGAAGGGAAGCAGGTTGTCGCTGCAGTCATCAGCAAAAAAGCCGCGCCAGCGTCACCACCGGCGAAAAATATTTTGCGCATCAACCGTCCCCGTGTCGCGCTCGCCGCCCTCACCAGCCTCTTCGCCCCACCACCCGCCTATGGCACCGGCATTCACCCCACCGCCGTGGTCGATCCCAGCGCCACCATCGCATCCGATGCGGTAATCGGTCCGTGTTGCGTTATCGGTCCCCGCGCCAGTATCGGTACCAGTTGTGTGCTGCAGAGCCAGGTAACGGTGGAAGCCGAGGCCATCATTGGCGCAGGCACAGTCTTGCGCTCGGGTGTCCGCATCGGTGCTAACTGCGTTCTGGGCGAGCGTGTCCTCATCCATTTCAACAGCAGTATCGGCAGTGACGGCTTTAGCTTCGTCACACCAGAGCGCGGCAGCGTCGAAGCGGCAAAAACCGACGGAGCGATTACCGCCACCAACCATCAGGGACTTTTACGCATTGCCTCGCTCGGCGCGGTCATCATCGGCGACGATGTCGAGATTGGTGCCAATACCAGCATCGACCGTGGCACGATATTGCCCACCCGCATCGGCAACGGCACCAAAATCGATAATCAAGTCCAGATCGGGCACAATGTGCAAATCGGCGCAGACTGCCTGATTTGTGGTCGCGTCGGCATCGCGGGCAGCACCGTCATCGGTGACCGCGTCGTGCTCGGTGGTGCCACGGGTATCGCCGACCATGTCAAAATCGGCGACGACGCTATGCTGATGGCCTTTTCCGGCGTTCCCGGCAATGTTCCGGCCAAGCAAATCTATGGTGGTATTCCCGCCATGCCGCGCGATCGCTTCATGGAACAGATGTTCGCCATCAACCGTTTGAAATCTTTGTCAAAACTGGTGGAAAATCTCTCCGCCAGCGTGAAGACGCTTGAGCAGAGCACAAAAAAAAGCTAACTCTCTCACCCAGATATCTAATTTCGGCAATTTTTGGCTTAAGACCCTTGCATTGAGGAACCAGTATGGCTGATGCGGCGATGACCAATGACATTCTCGATATCATCGCTGTAAAAGCGATGGTGCCGCGCGACAAGCTGGCGCTTGAAGCCAAGCTGAGCGACCTCAGTATCAGCTCGCTCGATGTGGTCGAAATCGTCTTCGCGCTGGAAGATAAGTTCAACGTCGAACTGCCTTTTAACGCCAATGCACAGAACCAGGAGTTCGAAACGCTGGGGCAGGTCGTCGCGCTCGTCGAAAAGCAGGTCGCGCGCAAGCAGAATCCCGCCGCCTAAGAACCTGTTCGTAATCTTTTCAGGCTGAGGCGAAAATGCAGGTTTTCGAGAACCGCATCGCAGCGTATGTTGAAATACGTGAGAAGCGGAAGAGCAGGAAATCTGCATTTGCAGCCCTGCAAGGAAAGATTATGAACAGGTTCTAACTCGCAGAAAGTTTCCTATGCGTCGCGTTGTGATTACAGGCCTTGGCGTCATCGCCCCTATCGGCCTGAATGTTGCCGACTTCGGCAAAAATCTCTTTGCGGGCACCGTAGCGGTGCAGCGCGTCAGCTTCGACCGGCCACCTTTTGGCTCCTTCAGTTTTCCCGGTTGCCCTATTACGGGCTACAAGCCGGAAGAACATTTCGACCCTAAGCGGCTGGGTTTCTACGACCGCTTTGCCCAATTCGCCGTTATCGCCGCGCGCGAGGCCTGGACGATGAGCGGGCTCAGCATGACGCCCACCCTCGCACCACGTGTCGCAACAATTATCGGCACTGGCGCAGGCGGCCAGGTCACCCTGGAAGAAAGCTACGACCGGCTCAATACCAGCTCAGGCCGCCTCCATCCACTGACGATTCCGCGCCTGATGGCCAATGCAGGTGCCAGCCAGGTCAGCATGGATATCGGTGCACAAGGTCCTGCCTTTACCATTGCTTCTGCATGCGCCTCTGCGACCCATGCCATCGGCACCGCTATGCAAATGGTCCGGAGCGGCATGGTCGATGTCGCCGTCACCGGTGGTTCGGAAGCCTGTCTCACTTATGGCACACTAAAGGGCTGGGAAGCGCTGCGCGTCATGGCGCCGGACTTCTGCCGCCCCTTCTCGCAAGATCGGGCGGGCATGATGCTCGGTGAAGGCGGTGGCGCTTTGGTGCTCGAAACGCTGGAAGCGGCTCAGGCGCGTGGCGCGACGATTTACGCCGAACTTATCGGCTTCGGCCAAAGCGCGGACGCCAAGGATATCACCACCCCCGATGCAGGCGGCATGAGCCGCGCGGTGCAAGGCGCGCTCGACGATGCCAATATCACCGCAGCGCAGGTTGATTACATTAACGCCCACGGCACCGGCACCCGCGCTAACGATGTCACTGAAACCAAAGCGCTCTATCAGGTTCTGGGATCGCGGGCCGCGACAATTCCTACATCCTCAAGTAAATCTATGTTCGGCCATTTGCTCGGCGGCGCGGGTGCGCTCGAAACTGTGGCAACAGTGTTGGCGCTGCGCGAACAGAAAGCTCCGCCGACGATGGGCTATCTTGGCACCGACCCCGAGTGTTCACTCGATGTCGTGCCCAATGCCGCCCGCGCTGTGCCGATGCAAATCGCACTCAAAAACTCTTTCGCTTTCGGCGGTCTCAACGCCGTGCTCGCATTGCGGGCATTCTAGTCCGTCGTTCAGGTCCCGAAACTTGTTAATGATTTTGGTGTTTGGTCACAGGTCAGCCACAGCGTGCCGTCAAGATGGCCGCGACATCAATTTTCTGCATTGTCATCATGGCCTCAAACGCACGTTTTGCCTCTGCACCGCCAGCAGCGATCGTCTCGGTTAGCACCCGCGGGGTGATCTGCCATGAAATTCCCCACTTGTCTTTACACCAACCGCAAGCGCTTTCCTGGCCACCATTGCCCACAATCGCATTCCAATAACGGTCTGTCTCAGCCTGATCCTCGGTGCTGATCTGGAACGAGAATGCTTCACTGTGCTTGAATGCCGGACCACCGTTAATCCCCAAGCAAGGTATTCCCGCAACTGTGAACGCCACCGTCAGCACGTCACCCGCCTTGCCTGATGGATAATCACTTGGCGCACGGTAAACGGCTGTTACCTTGCTGTCTGGAAATGTTGCGGCATAAAATTGTGCTGCTGACTCAGCGTCTTTATCATACCACACGCAAATGATGTTCTTGGCCATCGTGCTGCCTTTCATTTTTGGTAATTGATAGAATTATAACGCGCGGCACAGGCACGTCTATCGAAAGCTTTTGGCTGGGAACCGGTTCTCCCGAACGCGAGACTTTTGATTTTCCAATAAACCGCTTCGGCGCTGCAGAGACCACACCCAGCCCCCAACACTCTGCCTAATTCAGGTGGATGGTATGCGCCGCGTTTTTGAGCGCACGCGCGAGCCGCGCTTCGCGCCACAGCACCACCCAACCGCTGGCGATGACGATGCCCGCTCCTACCAGCGACAAGAAAGCCGGAATGTCCTGAAAAAGCAGATAGCCGTAGATCGCCCCCCAAATCAGCTGTGTATATTGGAATGGCACAATCGCAGCGGGCGGTGAATGCTGATAGGCGGTCATCAGGAAAATGCTGGAGACACCAACCAAAATGCCCGCCAGCGCCATCATCCCCCAATCAAGCAGCGTATAAGGCTGCCATAAGCCCAACCACAGGCAAGCGCTACCGGTTACGGTAAGATTGCAAAGCGCGGCATAAAAAGAAAAAGTCAGATTCGATTCCTGCCGCCCATAGCGGCGCACCATGATGGTCGCAACGGCGTTAAACAGCGCGCAACCCAGCGCCGCGAAATACCCCAAATGCTCCGCTGCCGTCGCCGCCTGCGTGGTGCCGGCCCGAAGCATGATAGTGACGCCGATAAAGCCACAGCCCACGGCTGCCCAGCGTGCGCGCCCGACATGCTCCTTGAGCCAGAAAACCGAGAGAATAGTGATGAGAATTGGAATCGCGAAAATGATGCCGTAAAAATCGACGAGCGGAATAGCACGAATGGCATAGAAGCCGCACAAGAACGCAACCAAGCCTATCAAGCCGCGGAGAATCTGAAATTTCGGTTTTTGCGTCGCCAACCGACGCAAACCGCCATTACACAACGCCACCAGCGCCACTGTCAGCGCACAGAACACGCCAACCGTCGCCATCATCTGCAGCTGCGGATAGCCCTGCTTGCTGACCAGCTTTAAAATCACGTCAAAGACCGTGATGATGGCATAACCGGCGATGGCATAGCGCATTCCGGCAAGGTGATGTTGTTGCTGATGATGCCGATGCGTCATGCCCCCTGTTTCGCATGATCGACTCAGCACGGCAAGCGGAACGACAGTTAGTCGCGTAATAATTCGTTGATACCAGTCTTCGCCCGCGTCGCGGCATCAACCCGCTTGACGATAACGGCACAATAGAGGCTCGGCCCAGCACTGCCATCCGGCAGCGGCTTGCCCGGCAAATTGCCTGGCACGACGACGGCATAGGGCGGCACCCGACCGATGAACACTTCGCCAGTCGCACGATCAATAATTTTAGTCGAGGCACCGAGATAGACACCCATCGCCAGCACCGCACCTTCTTCGACAATCACCCCTTCTGCCACTTCGGCGCGCGCGCCGACAAAACAATTATCCTCAATGATAACCGGACCAGCCTGCAGCGGCTCCAGCACACCACCAATCCCTACGCCGCCGGAGATATGCACGTTCTTGCCAATTTGCGCGCAAGACCCAACCGTCGCCCAGGTATCGACCATAGTGCCCTCGCCAACATAAGCACCAACATTGACGAAGCTTGGCATCAGCACGACATTTGGCGCAATGTAAGCGCCGTGGCGAACGAAGCCACCTGGAACACTGCGGTAACCGGCGGCACGAAAATCGGCTTCCTGCCAGGCTGCCCCTTTGAGCGGCACCTTGTCAAACCAGCGCGCGGCACCCTCACCGATGATGCGGTTATCATTCAGGCGGAAGGACAACAGAATGGCCTGCTTAATCCATTGATTAACCTGCCATACCCCGTCGCGCTTTTCTGCGACGCGCAACTGACCGGCATCCAGCGCCGCCAAGGTCGCCGATACAACTTCGCGCACAGCGCCACCTGTATCCTTGTTCAGGGTGGTGCGTTGTTCCCAGGCAGCGGCAATCGTGGCGGCGTGATTCATCATGTTCTCCTTATAATCAGGCGGGCACTATGCCCAAGCCAGGGAGAGCGGACAATCCCCAATTCCAGTCCCAATTTCAACAATCAAGCGGAGCAGATTGAATCAAAAGCCCAGGAATGGTAGCACTGTACCGTTCGTAACTTGCGAGGCTGCATGACTGAGATTGCTGTTCCGCCGGTCGCCCCGGCTCCCGTCAAGCGCGCCGTACTCTGCCTCTGGCTGAGTTGGTTTGTCGGCTTTGTTCGTGCCCCGATTCAACTGCAAGATCCGGAGACAAAGCAGAAGATTCAGGATAGTCTGGCTATGGCACAGGCGATGCAACCTTCCCAAGATGTCGACCCGGAGGCGGTTGAAGCGCTCGCGACCACAATTCTTTATAGTGCCATCGGCATTGGTTTTGCGATTTCCCTCGGCATTACCACGCTGATTCTGCATAAGCTCAAAAAAGGTCGCGACTGGGCGCGCATTCTGTGCCTGATTTGGGGGGCCATCTCTGCATTGGGCTTTTTCAAGCTCGATGGACTAGATCTTAGCACCGGCCTGACCATTGCCTCACTCGCCTTAGGCTATTATGCGCTCTACCTTCTCTTTACAGAGCCAGGCGCGGTCTGGTTCCGTAAAAAATCGGCTACTGCCGAAGCGGCGGATGCCAAGTGGTAAATTCGACAACCCAGGAAGCAGGTAAGTAATGGCCAGTTTGCGCCCCTTTTTCGAACTGATTGGCGGCAAGCTAAGCAGCCTTTTTGCCGCCATCAGCCCTGGCGGGAAGATGCGAATCTTTCTTGGCATCCTACTCTTTCTAGGGCTGGGCTGGGGCACGGCGATGTTCATTACCAGCACCATCGACGACAACCCTGATTTCTCCGGCAGCGGCACACTGGAGCCTGCCGTTAACCAGGGCGGCAGTCGTACCGTCGCCGTCGCCGCTGCGCTCATCGACCGCGAGGTCAATCAACACCCCTGGGTCGCCAACGATCCCTTTTTTCTCCCCGGCTACTACCTCGACAACATGCCCAACTATCAGCAGGGCATCATCTATGCCCTAGGGCGCTTCAGTGTGCTAATGAGCGACCAGGTTGGGCGCGCCCGCGGCTCGAGCCAGGTTGACCCCGACCTTGATGCCGTCGCCGGATTGTTGAAATATGCGGGTGATGTCTGGATCTTCAATCCCAAGACTTCGTTGCTGCCCACCGCATCTTCTGAAGCGCAGTACCGCGACGCACGCAAGCGGCTCTTGAGTTACAATCAGCGCCTGCGCGAGGGCAAGGCCGTCTTCGATCCACGCAGCGATAACCTGACGGCACTGCTTGATAGTATGGCAGGCGACCTTGGCTCACAATCTGCAATCATCGAGAACTACTTGCGCGAAGGGAAATTCTGGCTGACCGAAGGCCATGCTGACGATATATTTTACAGCACCAAGGGGCGCGCCTATGCATATTATATTTTGCTGCGCGAGCTAAGCCAGGACTATGCCCAGGTGATTAAGGAACGCGACCTGACAAATGTGTGGGACAATATGCTGCGCAGCTTCCGCGAAGTGGCGACACTGCACCCTTATGTCATCGTCAGCGCCGCGCCCGACAGCCAGATACTGCCGAGCCACCTTGCCGCACAAGGGTTTTATCTCTTGCGCGCACGCACGAATCTGCGCGAAATCACCGGCATCCTGACCCGCTAGCCATACCGGTTTGATGCGCCTCTCGATCAACGGAGACTGTGTTTGTTAGAAGTTCTGGGTTTCTTCTATCGCGGCTTGATTGTCGGCTTCATGATTTCAGCACCAGTGGGCCCTATTGGCCTGCTGTGCATCCGACGCACTGCGCAGCGTGGGCTTTTGGTGGGCTTCGCGACAGGGCTGGGCGCGGCAACTGCGGACGCTTTCTTCGGCGCGCTTGCAACTTTTGGCGTTGCAGCGATTCTTGGCTGGGTCGCAGGCTTTGAAAATGAAATCCGCATTATCGGCGGCATCATACTGGCATTCATGGCTGGCAATGCCTGGGGCAAACACCCTCATTTTAACGCTGATGCCGACCCCAGCGTCGGCAATATCTTGAAAGCCTTTGCCAGCGGCCTAGCGCTCACCTGCACCAATCCGGTGACAATTCTGGCGACGCTCGCCGTCATCGCCACACTCAGCGGCCATCTCAACGGCTATGAAGCAGCGATAATGACTTGCGGCATCTTTGGCGGCGCTGCGGCCTGGTGGTTGCTGCTCGCGGGCGGTGTTGCCGTCTTTCGCAAACATTTCACGGAACGAACTATTCTCATTATCAATCGCGGCACGGCGATTCTGCTTGCGATCATCGCCGTCTATGCCCTGATCACGGGTGTGCACACTTATTGGTTAACGCATCGCGGCTAATCCTATTGCTTGCTTGGCATTACGCGCCGAAAAATGTTAGAGCGCGGCTATGGACACGGATATCGTCAAGCTCGCGATTGTCCCGGTTGACCGGGTAACCCGCCGTTTTGAAGACGCGGTAAGGGAGGGGTTTGTCATCGGCACCGTCTTGTCGATTGAAAACCCAGGCAAAAAACTGGTCGAAGCGGAATTAGTCCGGCGTAATCCACCGTCCGATACCGTCGACGCCAACAATACGCGAACCTATTACGGCATTGCCCCAAGGCTCAAAACGCATTTTAACTGGGTCTATTTGCCAGAACATCAGGAGGCCTTCGCGATGCAGATGCCTCGGCTGCACGCGACGGCTCGCATGGCACGGCAAAGCCGGCAGCATTTTATCGCTTTTTGGGATGTTGAGAAAAAAGGCATCGTGCTGCCCCGCTATGAGCCACAGGCTGCACACGTCGCCTGGGCGCATCACCACACGGAAAGGCACCTACTCAACCGCCCGGGCAAGGAGTTGCTCCTGCATTGCAAGATGGCAGCCTCCCGCAGCCCGGCGCTTGGCCTTGCCGTCATCCTCGCTGCCCACGAGGTTGCAGGCGTAGCCCGCCCGGACGCCGAAGCCCTAGCTGCGCATATCGCTACCCTGCAGCCCAAAGCTACGCCTAATCTGCTCTTGGTCGCGGCGACCGATAAAGCCTTCGGCTATAAGGGCAAGCTTGCTGGTGCCGTGAATACGAATCCGGTTCTCGCCGCAAACCGGGCGCAGCTGCCCACCAACCGCCCAGACAAACCACGCGGTCACGCCCTGATCGCGCCGCTCCTGCGCGCTCCAACATGGGCAGAGCGATTGTCGGCTCACTTTGTCGGGCCTGGCCCGCTGTAAGAGCGCACAAACAAACCATAAATTAGCGGCCAAATCATTGGCTTAGTCCCCAGGCTTGCCTGGAAAGGATTGGTCGTGTCAG
>JAGOHT010000203.1 GCA_017996055.1 Alphaproteobacteria bacterium | reverse complement strand
TGGTCGGGCTGGTCGAGCAGCGCGCCGCAGAGATATAGGCGGAAAAAACCGCCGCCGAAGCCGCAGCCTAGCGACGCATCATGATCCCCGCCGAAAAACTAGCGCGGGTCAGCGAACGGTTCGAGGAGCTCAAGCATCTCCTCGCCCAGCCTGACCTTGCCGCTGCGCAATTCACCAAGCTCTCCAAAGAGTATGCCGAGCTGGAACCCGTGGCTGCTGCCGTCGCCGACTGGCTGGCGGCGCAGCGCGAAACCGCCGATCTTGAAGCGATGCGTGCTGACCCAGAAATGAGGGCGATGGCGGAAGCTGAGCTGCAGGCGTTGCGCGACAAGCTGCCGTCGCTGGAAAAAGCTTTACTGCGACTCCTCCTCCCTAAAGACGAGGCCGATGCGCGTAGCGCCATTTTGGAAGTGCGTGCTGGCACTGGCGGCGAGGAAGCAGCGCTTTTCGCCGCGCGGCTCTTCGCGATGTATCGCCGTTATGCGCAGGTCCATGGCTGGAGTTTTGAACCATTGGCAATGTCGGAATCCGACATTGGAGGCCTAAAGGAAGGTGTTGCCAGCATCACCGGCAATGGTGTCTTCGCGCGGCTCAAGTTTGAATCCGGTGTGCATCGCGTGCAGCGCGTGCCGCAGACGGAAGCGTCGGGGCGCGTCCATACTTCGACCGCCACCGTCGCCGTGTTACCGGAAGCGGAAGATGTTGATATCCATCTCGATGAAAAAGACATCAAGATGGATGTCTATCGCGCGTCCGGCGCGGGCGGCCAGCATGTCAACAAGACCGAAAGCGCCGTGCGGCTCACCCACGCGCCATCCGGCATCATCGTCGCTTGCCAGGATGAGCGCTCGCAGCACAAGAACCGCGACCGCGCGATGAAGATGCTGCGCGCCAAGCTGTATGAACGCGAGCGCACGGCGAAGGACACGGCGCGCGCGGCAGACCGCAAGGGTCAGGTGGGCACAGGTGATCGCTCGGAGCGCATCCGCACTTATAATTTCCCGCAAGGGCGGGTGAGCGATCATCGCGTCGAGTTGACGCTCTATAAGGTGGACGCGATCATCGCGGGCGATGCGCTCGACGAGATTATCGATGTGCTGCTGTCCCATGACGAGGCGGAGCGTCTTGCCCAATTTATCTGAATCGCTGACCAGCGCCATTGCGACGCTGAAAGCGGCAAAGATTGCTATGGCTGCAACGGACGCCCGCATTCTCGTCGCCGCTGTGCTTGGCATTGATCGTGTCGCCTTGCTGACGGCTGGCGAACGCGCCTTGTCAGGCGATGAGGTGGCGCGAATACATGCCGCCATCGCGCGCCGCGCCAGACATGAACCGGTGGCACGGATTTTGGGCAAGCGGGAATTTTGGGGATTGGATTTCAGCCTTAATACCGCGACCCTGGTGCCACGACCTGATAGCGAGACACTGATTGAGGCGGCGCAGGCTGTGTTGTCCGATAAGCAAGCCTCCTACAGCATTCTCGATCTGGGCACGGGCAGCGGTTGTCTGCTGCTGGCGCTGCTCCATGAATTTCCTCATGCGACTGGGCTTGGTGTGGATTGTGCGCCCAGTGCCGTAACGCAGGCCAGCACCAATGCCACCGCGCTTGGCCTGGCAACGCGCGCCATGTTCAAAGTCGCTGATTGGAATACGGCAGAATTCATGCGCGCTGTCGCGCCGCCCTATGATCTCATCATCAGCAACCCACCTTATATTCCAAGCAAAGTTATCCCGATGCTCGACGCCGAGGTGCGCGACTATGATCCCGCCGCCGCGCTGGATGGCGGCGCGGATGGGCTTGACGCCTATCGCACCCTGCGCGCGCTATTGCCTACATTGAGCCACGCGACCACCATTGCGCTGTTTGAAATCGGCTATGACCAGGGCGCAACCGTGCCTGCTCTTTTCATCGACCAATACCAAACCCGTCTGCAGCATGATTTGGCCGGCCATCCGCGCTGTGTTATCGTGCTGCCAACCACAACCGAGATATCATGACTAATCCAGCACCTGCTCCCGCCGCTCAATCCCCCGCTTCTGGCTTGCCCAGCCGTGTGCTGGCGCATCAGCTGCTGACGCTCATCGTGCGGCAGGGGCAGAGCTTTCATGACGCGCTCGTCGAACTGCCACAGATGAACCCTCTGGCCGAGCGCGACCGCGCATTCGTGCGTTTACTCGTGCTGCTGACCTTGCGGCGGATGGGGCAGATTGATGCGGCGCTGGCGCAGCATATCAATATGAAAAACACCCCGCCCGCCGTGGTCGATATTCTGCGCCTGACCGCCGCGCAGCTTTGGTGGCTCAAGACGCCCGCCCATGCCGCCGTCGATAGCGCCGTCAATCTCGCGGAAAAGCGCGGGCAGGTGAAGCTCAAGGGGCTGGTCAATGCCGTGTCGCGCAAGCTGAGCGCACAGCCGGTGCCAGCAGATAACCCAGCGCAAATCCTGCCGCAATGGCTGCTGCAGAGCTGGACACAAGCCTATGGCGCGGAGACGGTCGCCAGCATGGTGCGCGCGCAAATGATGGAGCCGGCGCTCGATATCACCGTGAAAGATGATGCCACAGCCTGGGCAGAGAAGCTGCAAGCCACCGTGCTGCCGACCGGCAGTCTGCGGCGCGAGGCTGGGCGCGTCGATACCATGCCCGGTTTTGATGAGGGCTCCTGGTGGGTGCAGGATGCCGCCGCCGTCTTGCCCGCCAAAGTGCTGATGCATTTGCTTGGTGACTTGCGCGGCAAGACCATTGTCGATATTGGCGCGGCGCCGGGCGGCAAGACTGCCCAGCTGGCTGCCGCCGGAGCGAAAGTCATCGCCGTGGAGCGCAACCCTGACCGTGCCAAGCTGCTGCGGGAAAATCTTAACCGCCTCAAGCTGGAGGCCGAGATTGTGGTGGCCGATGCCACGCAATGGAAGCCCAACCAGCCGGTCGATGCCGTGCTGCTTGATGCGCCATGCTCCGCCACCGGCACGCTGCGCCGTCATCCGGAAATCGCTTGGCTGAAGAGCCGCCTTGATGTGCTGCAGCAGGCCAAGCTGCAGGCCGCTTTGCTGCGGCATGTTGCGGGCTGGCTGCCGCCTGGCGGGCTGCTGCTCTATGCCGTCTGCAGCCTGCAGCCGGAGGAGGGCGAACAGCAGGTTAACGGGCTTTTGGCACAGAATCGTGGCCTGAGCCGTGTGGCGGTAACGCCCGCCCTGCTCGACGGCCAAACCGGCTGGATTACGCCAACTGGTGATTTGCGGACTTTGCCGCATCAGTTGAAGGGTGGCATGGACGGATTTTACGCTGCCGCCTTGCGGAAAAAGGCCTGACGCGATACGACTGAGGGCATGTCACAGCCCGTTCGCATTGCCCCCTCGATTCTCTCCGCCGAC
>JAGOHT010000051.1 GCA_017996055.1 Alphaproteobacteria bacterium | reverse complement strand
TGCCGATAATGAGCACGGCCATACCAGCCATGCAGCTGGCAAAACCCGCGCGCGAAGCGGAGAGTACCAGGGCAGCAAAGAAAATTGCCGGCAGAAGCAGCCAATAGATTTCCTTGCCGGCCAGGGCGCTGAGCACATCGCGCCAGAAGAAGTGCTGCGAGCTTTCGCGCCAGACCCGCCGCCAGCGCTGAAAGACGTATGCAGTCGCGCTCAGCAGGCCAAGACCGGCATAGGCGGCATAAGAATTGCGGTTGAAGAAAGTCGAGGTCATGTTGTCGACATAAGAGCGCTTGTCGAACCACAGCACCTTATTGCTGCCGGTAAACTGAATGTAATAGCCATAGGCGGCATAGAGCAGGCCGGTGACGATAATGACGCCCAAGAGTAGATGCGCGCGTCGCCCATCTTGGGTTAGCAGCAGGGCGAGCCAGAAGCTGGCGACGTAACTCAATAGGCGCACGGTGTAGAAACTTGTCGCGCTGGGGTCGAGAACGATTGCGCCCCGCACCACTTCATCTTTGATGAGCCCCTGATTCCGAAGGAGTTTCTCCATTTCTTGCCAGAGCGGATGTTGCCAATCGGTGGGGACAATCCAGCTCGACTGTATAACAATCCAGCCAAAGACCAGTGCCAGAATGCCGACCGTGACGCGCAGCGTTGGGGTAAAGGGATTATCGACGAGCCGTGGCTGCAACATCCAACCCACAAGCAGCACGACCAGTAGCAAATTCAGCCAGACCGAGACGAGGCTGGCCGACCACATACGGTTCGCGCCAAGCGGCAGCGGGGCCAGGATGAGCAGAATGCTAAAGGCGATAAGGAGTATATTGCCGAACTGCCTTTGTCCGGTCGTGCTAGGCAAAAAACGCCCTGTCGTTTTGGTTGGCGCGGCTGGAGCCTTTGCTGTTCGGATTGTCGCTTCTGCCATCAGGTATGCAGGAAGCGGTGCGCGCTCCCCTCCAGGACAACACATGTCAGACGGCCTGTTGCATAGGCCCCCGTATCGATACTGATTCTGTTCGGGCGCACCTCCGGCGTTTCGACGACCGTGTGGCCATGAACGACCAGCGTACCTAAATCATAGTCGCTTTGCATGAAATCACTGCGAATAAATAACAAATCCTCGCGCAACTGTTGTGCGAGTCCCAAACCAGGCCGTAACCCAGCGTGGACGAAAGTATAGTCGCCGCAGACATAATGCAACTGCGTTGCGCGCAAAAATGCGACATGGTCGGGCGGGAGTTTCGCCATGAATTCAGCCTGTAAAGCGGGCAATTTTTCGGAGGGCATATTCGCAGGCGGCGGTGTGATGCCATAGCTTGCCAGCGTCTCACGCCCGCCAAAATAGAGCCAGTCCAGTGCTATGCCCAAATCGCCATCATAAAAGCGCAGCATGACTTCTTCATGGTTGCCGCGAAGAAATATGGTTGTAAAACCAGCGGGTAGGCGGCTTTGCAGACAGTCGATCACGCCGCGTGACTGAAAGCCGCGATCGACATAATCGCCGAGAAAAACCAACTCAAGCCGTGCCGGGGGGCTCTCCGCCGCATCGGTCTTAATCATCTCGAGCATTTGTTCCAGCAAATCGAGTCGGCCATGAATGTCGCCGACCGCATAAAGACGGGTTTGCGGTGGCGTCCGATAGGTCGGCAAGGTCGTGGTGGCGGGTTTACGGCGAAGGAAATCGAACATGACGCTTTCGTGCCGAAGACTTGTCGGGGAGGTCTGGCGCAAGATATGCCACAGTGCGGCGAAAACCGCAAAACATGCTGTTGCTAAATGCCTAAACCACCTTCTGTAATAATATTTTACTTCATATTAGTAATTAACCACAATAAATTGTGTTATATGATATAGATAGGCTATTGCCATATTTCTGCCACAACGACGATACTATGAACACATGGTTCGACTGTCTGTAGCTGCAGCGAATATTTGACTTGCTTTACGGCAAGTCTTGATTCAGCCTATATGCTGCATCTGCGAAATCATAGATGATGAGGTTTGGTTTGAAAACGAAAGCGACAAAACCAAAATTTGAAGTGCGCACTTTTGATGAGCGGGGGTTGCAAGCTGCTGCTCATGCACTGGGTGCGGTTGTTTTGCAGGATTACCGCCCGAATATCGTGATTGGTGTCCGCACGGGCGGATACTATTTTGCCGATTTGATGATGGAAGCGCTGCCGGTGGAGGCTATTCTGCTTCCCATCACCTGCCGTCGCCCCAGTACTGCTAAAAAACAGCGTTTCGGCATGGTGAAGGGTGCATTAATGGCCTTGCCGCATCCTGTGACGGATTGTCTGCGGGTTATCGAGCATAAAATGCTGACCGAAATGCGAGAAGCGCGCCCTTTGACGGACTATACCGCCGACAGTGAAGAAATGGCTCAGATTGAGCATCTTTTAACTTTGCGTGGTGCCGAAAGCCGGATTCTTGTGGTTGATGACGCCGTTGATAGTGGGGCAACCCTTCAGGCGGTCTGCACAACTCTACGAGCTCTCCTGCCGCAGGATGCGCTCTTGAAAACAGCGGCGCTGACTGTTACGACTTCTGAACCCCTCATTGAGCCGGATTATCGGTTGTATCGCCATGTCCTCTGCCGTTTCCCCTGGTCCCTCGACTTCCGAGCCGCTGCCGGTCGTGATTTGCGATCTGGACAGCACGGTGCTGTCAGTTAATAGCTTTCGTCCCTGGGTCCGTTATCTGATCTTCGGCCATTTCGGCGATTTACCGGTGGCGGAGCGTCTTGAGATCGCCATCAGCACAATCATTGTGATGATCGAACGCAAGCTCATGAATAAAGACCATGCCGTGATAAAGGGCAAATTGCAGAAGCTCTGGCGTAAGGCCATGGCCAAGGATCCTGCCGGTCTTGGGCATGATTGGCTCTTGGGTGATTTGGCCGCGACGGTTCGTCCCAATTTGTCGGCATTGCTCTCCCGCGCGGCATCGGACAGTAAGCAGCATGTGTTGTTAGCGACGGCGGCTGCCGGAGAATATGCCGAACCGCTCGGACAAAAAATCGGCTTTCGACATGTGTTGGCTACGCCGCTGCTCGCGGGCGCTGATGCCGCGAAACTGCATAATGTCGGTCCCGTCAAACGCGACCGTGTCTTGGCTTTTCTTCAGGAAAAGGGCTGGGATAAATTGCCGCGGGTTTTTCTCACGGATCATATTGAAGACTTGCCGCTTATCGAAGTCTGCGACAAGATCTTGTGGTTCGGTAATGAAACGCAGCGCCAACTGGCGCAGACCAAGGCGCCTAGCAAGCTATTCGTTTCGGCGCTGACGCTCGAAACCAAAGAAGTGTTGGCTGAGATTAGCACGGCGGCTGCTTTGCCACCGGAACCGCAGCCTGAGGGGGACGAGGCCGCTGGCGTTGCTTGACGCGATCACTCCTTTTCAGCTCGCATCGGGACTTTTGCGCGGGCGGCTGGTGCGTGTCGGCACGGTTCTCGCGACAATTCTTGATAAGCATCATTATCCAGCCCCCGTCGCGCGTTTGCTCGCCGAAACAGTGGTGACGGGTACGGCGCTGGCGGCGATGTTGAAATTTGAAGGGCGTTTTACCCTGCAAGCAAAGGGCAATGGCGCGGTCACGCTGCTCGTGGCCGATGCCACGCACGATGGCGGCTTGCGTGCTTATGCCAAATATGATGCAGCGGCAGTCGCTCGGATGGGCGATGAGGGAATTGGCTTGCTAGGGCAGGGGCATCTTGCCTTCACCATCGAGCCGCCTGCTGACTCCGGCAAAGAAAGTTACCAAGGCATCGTGGCGCTGCGCGGCAAGGACATCGCGGCTGCGGCACAGAATTACTTCCGGCAATCCGAACAGATTCCAACCGGACTCATCACCGCCGTGCGCTTGGGGGAGGACGGCTGGCGCGGGGCTTGTCTCATCGTGCAACAAATGCCGCAAGAGGGAGGTACTGGTGTTTTTGCCGATATGACGCCGCAGGAAGTCTGGCAGCATGTCATGGTGTTGATGAGCAGTTGCACGCCCGACGAGCTGCTTGACGATGCCTTACCCTCCGAACAGCTGCTCTACCGACTTTTTCATGGCGAGGGCGTCACTTCTAGTCCGTCGCTGCCGCTCCATCATTATTGCGCCTGCGGGACGAGGATACGCGCTGCCGTCCGGCTCTTCAAGCCGGCTGAGCTGCAGGAAATGGCGGTGGATGGAGTAGTTACCATGACATGCCAATTCTGCAACAGCAGCTATCACTATGATACAGCAGCGATTGCTGAAATCTTCGCAGAAGGCTAAGCTGAGCGCCTCATCGTTTGCGGAGCGTTCTGCCCATGTGTGTCAATTTCTCTTCTCGTTTGCTTGCGCTGACGTTGCTGACGTTGCTGGCTGCTTGCGCCGATCAGCCGCCTGCAAAGCCCGTGACGCCGCTGACGCTTGACTATACCCGCCTCGGCCCCATCAAGCTGGCGGTGAGTAAGCTCGATTTTATAAATCATTCCCCGCTGGTGCCGTCCGCTGATGCCGCGCCGGTGAATTTCAAACCCCAGCTTGCTGATGCGGCATATCGTTGGGGGCTCGACCGCCTGCAACCGGTCACGGCGGAAGGCACCGCTATTTACAATATTTCCAACGCCACACTGACGCGGACTAAGCTGCTGCAAAGTGGCGGCATCAATAGCTGGTTCACGCGCCAGCCAGCCGAGAAATGGGTTGCCGTTGTAACAGTGAAGCTGCAGGTGGCGAATGCCACCGGCGGATTTAACGGCCATGCCGAGGCGACCGTCACGCGTAGCACGACGCTGCCGGAGGGGGCGACGCTGAGCGAACAGGAGAATGCCTATCGCCGCGTTTTGCTGGGGCTGATGGATGATTTGAATAGCTCGATGACCGCTGCTATCCAGCAGCATCTTGGCCCCGTGCTGGTGACGACGCCTTGAAGGCCTATTGATGCACAGCCTCTCACTGCTGCCACCGCGCGAGGATAAAGCCCGCAAATTTGCCTTGTTCCTGCTAATGCTGGGGCCGGTGTTGTGCGGCGTCTTGGCGATGCAGTTGGGGCAGGACGCCAACTGGGATTTGCGGAATTACCATTGGTATAACGCTTATGCGCTGCTCAATGGGCGGCATGGCTACGATATCCTGCCGTCGCAGACGCCGTTTTTTTACAGCCCGATGCTCGATGTGCCGGTTTATCTGTTGGGGCAGCGGATGCCGGCAGAGTGGCTGGGCTTTACCCTCGGACTGGTGCAGGGGCTGAATTTCTGCCTTCTCTTCATGATTGCCCACGCCCTGCTGGTGGTGCCGAAATCCGCGCGCAAGGTGCTGGTCGCTGCGGCGCTCGCGGCGCTGGGGATGTTGGGCGGCGGCGGCATTGCCCAGCTGGGCACGACCTTCAACGATAATCTGGTGAGCATCGGCTTGCTCACCTCGCTGGCGCTTATTCTTCGCGCCTTGCCTTATCTCCTGCGTTGGGAGGCCAAACAGGCGATCCGCGCCGTGTTTCTCTATGGGATGCCGCTCGGTCTGGCCTTGGGGCTGAAGCTCACCTTGCTCTGCTTTTGCATCGGCATGGTGCTCGCCTGGTTCGGCACCGGTGGCAGTTGGTCACGCCGCTTCATGCTGGCCTTCGCTTTCGGTTGTGGTCTGACGCTGGGGATGCTGCTGACGCAGGGCTATTGGATGTGGTTTTTGTGGAAGCATTACAACAACCCGATTTTTCCCTATTTTAATCAAATTTTCGCCTCTCCTTATGGCGCGCTGACTAGCGCGCGGGATACGCAGTTTATTCCGGGCGGCTGGCTGGATACGCTGCTCTTTCCCTGGAACTTTACCCTCAACCCCAAGCGCGCCGGAGAGATTGTTTGGCAAGACTGGCGTATTCTCGCGCTCTATTTGTTGCTGCCGCTTTGTAGCTTGATCGCCGTCATTGTCGGGCGGCGCAATGACAAGAGCCAGCTGGTTGCCGAGCCGCTTGGCACCCGTTATTGCCTGTGGTTCGCCGCGATATCTTATGGCGTCTGGCTGCTGCTGTTCAGCATCTATCGCTATCTGATTCCCCTCGAAATGTTGGCACCGCTGCTGCTGGTGTTGACGCTGGGGCTGTTGCCGCTGCCGCCGAGCACGAAATGGCTGGTGGCTGCGGCGCTGCTGGTGGTGATTGCCGTGGGCGTGCGCTCAGGAAATTGGGGGCGGGTGGCGTTCAGTCAGCGTTTCATCGAGGTCTTGGCGCCGCCTGTGCCGCATCCTGAAGAGACGATGCTGCTGATGGCGGGCTTCGAGCCCTATGCCCATATTTTGCCGAGTTTCGAACCGATTATGCCTGTCGTTCGCATACAGAGCAATTTTGCTAGCCCGCGCGAGGGTGAGAAGGGCATCAACCGCGTCATCGCCGACAGAATTGCCCTCCATACTGGCCGCTTCATCTTGCTCATACCCGATTGGCAGGTGCCTTATGGCGGGGTGGTGCAGGAAGGCCTCAGCGCCTTTCAGCTCCAGTTCGACCCGAAAGCCTGTGTGCTTTTCCCGGACAATCTCGGCTATCGTTATGCGCTCTGCGCCGTGACGCGTCTCACCGCCAACCCACCCACGAGGTCTCGATGACGGATAAGCTGACGACTGAAGCGGCTCTGGTGCCGACCTATTTCTCGCCGCATCTGCGCTTGGCCGTGCTGGTGCCTTGCTATAATGAAGAGAAAGCCATCGCGCAGGTGGTGCATGATTTCCGCACCGTTCTGCCGCAAGCGACTATTTATGTTTACGACAATAATTCGCGCGACCAGACCATGGCGGTAGCAGCGGAAGCTGGGGCGGTCGTGCGCCGTGAGCCCTTGCAGGGCAAAGGCAATGTTGTGCGGCGGATGTTCTCCGACGTCGAAGCGGATATTTATGTGCTGGTCGATGGCGACGCGACCTACGATGCCGCCTCGGCGCCCAAAATGATCCAGATGCTGATTGATGGCCCGCTCGATATGGTCAATGGCGCGCGCGTCACCGACATCAAGGCGGCCTATCGCCCGGGCCACCGACTCGGCAACGTTATGTTGACGACGATGGTTGCGCTGATTTTCGGCGACCGGTTCAAGGACATGCTCTCTGGTTACCGCATCTTCTCGCGCCGCTTCGTCAAATCGTTTCCGGCGTTGACGGCAGGCTTCGAGACCGAGACGGAACTGACCGTCCACGCGCTGGAGTTGCATATGCCCATTGATGAAGTGAAAACGCCGTATCGGGACCGGCCGGTGGGCTCAGTCAGCAAGCTCAGTACTTTCAAGGATGGCTTCCGCATTCTCTTCACAATCATTGTGCTGATTAAGGAAGAACGGCCGATGCAGTTCTTTTCGCTGACAGCGATTTTCTTTACCCTACTGTCGTTTATCCTCGTCGTGCCGGTAGTTGAGGAATTTGTGCTTACCGGTTTGGTGCCGCGCTTGCCGACCGCCATTTTGGCGATGGGACTGCTGTTCCTGGCCTTCTTTAGCATTACCGCCGGGCTTATCCTGGATACGGTGACACGCGGGCGGCGGGAAATGAAGCGGATGCGTTATCTCAATATCGCTGCGCCGAATGCCGCTCCACCGCGCGAGGGGGCATGAGGCTACCGCCCGCCTTGCAACGCCTGTTGATTTGGGCTTTTACGCACTTTCCCTGGCTGCGGCAATTTATCAGCTTCGCCTGCGTTGGGGTTGCTGGCCTTATCGCTGATGCCGCTGTGTTGGCGCTGATGCTGCATTGGGTCGGTACCGACCCCTATAGTGGCCGCATCGTCTCTTACATCGCGGCGGCGACAGTGACCTGGGCGCTCAACCGAGCTTTTACCTTCAAAGGGCAGAGCTCCGGTAGTCTGTTGCGGCAATGGGCGAAATTTCTGCTCGCCAATCTCTCCGGCTTTGCCGCCAATTATTTGACCTATGCGCTGTGCATCAATTTTGTGCCACTGATGCAGGAATTCAAGCTGCTGGCGCTGGTGCCGGCCTCTGTTGTTGGACTGGTCTTTAACTTTACGGCATCAAAAAAACTGGTTTTCCGGTAACAGCTTGCCCCTTGTTTCCAGTCTTTCCGTGCTTACATTCCGATAAGAAAGGAATTTCCGATGGGATTTGAGAATTATACCGACCGCGCCAAGGGCATGATTGAAAATGCCCAATATAAGGCCATGAGCCTGCAGCATCAACGCTTGCTGCCTGAGCACCTGCTTGGCGTTTTGCTTGATGATAGCGAGGGTATGGCGGCAAATCTGATCCGAACTGCCGCAGGTGATCCAGCCAAGGTGCGTGAAGTGAACGACACTGCCCTGGCGAAATTACCCAAGGTGCAGTCCAGCAATGGCGCCGATCAGCTGATGATGTCGCAGGAAATGGCGCGAGTCTATGCGCAAGCTGAGGAAGTTGCCAAAAAGTCCGGTGATAGCTATGTCACCGTTGAGCGCTTGCTGCTCGCGCTGACCTTGACCACCGGTACCGGCGCTGCTGATGCGTTGGCGAAAGGTAGGGTGAAGGCCGAGGTGCTGAACAAGGCTATCAATGAGCTGCGCAAAGGCCGCACGGCGGACAGTGCTGGAGCCGAGGCCGGCTATGATGCGCTCAAAAAATATGCGCGTGATCTGACGGCGGCAGCGAAGGACGGCAAGCTCGATCCGGTGATTGGGCGTGATGATGAAATTCGCCGCACGATTCAGGTCTTGGCGCGCCGCACCAAGAATAATCCGGTGCTGATCGGTGAGCCGGGGGTTGGCAAGACGGCGATAGCCGAAGGGCTGGCGCAGCGCATAGTCAAGGGCGATGTGCCGGAAGGTTTGCAAAATCGCCGCCTGATGGCGCTCGATTTGGGGGCGCTGGTGGCTGGCGCGAAATATCGCGGCGAATTTGAAGAAAGGTTAAAAGCCGTGCTCAACGAAATTGAAAGCGCGGCGGGCGAGATTATCGTCTTTATCGATGAGCTGCATCTCCTTGTCGGTGCAGGTAAAGGCGATGGTGCGATGGATGCTGCCAATATGCTGAAGCCGGTGCTGGCGCGCGGCGCGCTGCACTGTGTCGGTGCAACGACTCTCGACGAATATCGCAAATATATCGAGAAGGATACGGCGCTGGCGCGGCGCTTTCAGCCGGTTTTTGTCGATCAGCCGTCGGTGGAAGATACCATCTCGATTCTGCGCGGCCTCAAGGAAAAATATGAGTTGCATCATGGGGTGCGGATTACCGATAGCGCGATTGTCGCTGCGGCTACCTTGTCGAACCGTTATATTACCGACCGATTTCTGCCTGATAAAGCGATTGACCTGATCGACGAAGCGGCAGCAAGGCTGCGGATGGAGGTTGACAGCAAGCCGGAGGCAATCGACGAACTTGATCGCCGTATCGTGCAGCTCAAGATTGAGCAGGCGGCGTTGAAGAAGGAGACCGATCCGGCCTCGCAAGATCGGCTTAGCAAGCTGGTGGTCGAGCTGACGGAGCTGGAACAGGAGTCGGCGACGTTGACCGCGCGCTGGCAGGCCGAAAAAAATCAGCTCAATAGTGCGCAGAAAATTAAAGAGCAGATTGACGTCGCGCGTGGTGAACTGGAACAAGCGCAGCGCCAGGGCAACTTCACGCGTGCGGGCGAGCTGGCCTATAGCGTCATTCCGCAGATGGAGCGTCAGCTCAAGCAGGCGGAAGAACAGAAGAGCCATGTGATGCTTGATGAGGTGGTGAAGGATAGCGATATAGCGTCCATCGTCAGCCGCTGGACAGGTATACCCATCGATAAAATGCTGGAAGGCGAGCGCGACAAGCTACTGCATTTGGAATCGTTGCTGGGCAAGCGTGTGGTTGGGCAAGATGAGGCCATCAAGGCAGTGGCGCAGGCGGTGCGCCGCGCGCGTGCTGGGTTGCAAGACCCCAATCGGCCGTTGGGCTCTTTCCTCTTCCTTGGCCCCACCGGCGTGGGCAAGACGGAGCTATGCAAGGCACTTGCCGAGTTTCTCTTCAATGACGAGACGGCGATGCTGCGCATCGATATGTCGGAGTATATCGACAAATTTGTGGCCTCACGCCTCATCGGCGCACCGCCGGGCTATATCGGCTATGACGAGGGAGGCGCGCTGACCGAGGCGGTGCGGCGGCGGCCCTATCAGGTCATTCTTTTTGACGAGGTCGAGAAGGCACATCCCGATGTTTTCAACGTGCTGCTGCAGATGCTCGATGAAGGGCGGCTCACGGATGGGCAGGGACATCTGGTCGATTTCAAGAACACGCTAATTGTGCTGACTTCGAACCTCGGCGCGCATGTGTTGGCTGACGCGCACGATGATGAAGAAATCTCACCGCGGCAGCGCAAGGCGGTGATGGACGAAGTACGGGGGCACTTCCGGCCGGAATTCCTCAACCGGCTTGATGAAATTCTGCTCTTCCGCCGCCTGTCGCGGAAGGATATCACCCGTATCGTCGCGGTGCAGCTACGGCGGTTGCAGAAGCTGTTGGATGACCGGCAGCTGATACTGGAATATACGCCAGCCGCGCTGGAATGGCTTGGTGAGCAGGGTTATGACCCGGTTTATGGCGCTCGACCCTTGAAGCGCCTGATACAAAGCAGCCTCCAAAATCCGCTCGCCGAGCAAATCCTGTCCGGGAAGATTCTGGATGGCCAGACGGTCTATGTCGATGCTACCAAGAATGGGCTAACGCTGCGGACGACGCCGGAAGCGCCGCTGAAGCTGATTAAAGGTTAAGCCGCCGCTTCCGTCAGCTGGCCGATGATGGCTTGTCGCGCTGGCTTTATCAGACTACCTAAGCGCAGGAGCGCGGAGCGCGCCAGTAGGGCAGGTGGCCGCGTATCAGTGTAAAGCCCGACCAGGAAGTTCGTGCCCTGATAGAGCGGCCAGGTGGCGCGGCGATGGGCGCGCTCATAAGCGGCGAGCGCCGTACTGGCACCTATCGGCAGGCCAAGCTGGACAGCCTGGCGCAGTTCATCAGTTAGCTTAGCCGCCCCGCGTAGCCCGAAATTGAAGCCATGCGCTGTAACCGGGTGCATGCCGACGGCAGCATCGCCAAGCAGTGTCGCATGGGGCACCATAAAGCGTTCCGCATACACCCCGACGAGGGGATAGTGAAAGCGCTTGTCGAGACAGCGCAGCCTGCCGAGCTTATCGCCAACCGCGCGATCGATACGGGCGGCGAAATCCTTGTCTGTGCAGTGCAGCCAATCTTCCGCCTGGTCACTGTCGATGGTGACGACAATGGAGGAGCTTAGCCCCTGCAACGGCAATACGGCGAGAGTGTGGTCGCGCAGGAAACATTCATGGGCAGTTTCTTCGTGTGGTTTGCTATGGGCAATGCGGGTGACGATGCAGCTGCGCTTAAAGACGTGCCGCCGCGCCCCAATGCCCAACTGCTCGCGGGTTTTTGAAAAGCGGCTATCGGCGGCGATGATGAGCGGTGCGTGATAGGTGTGCCCGCTCTCGGTGGTGACCCAGCCATCATCGGGCGTGGTGCCCGCCGCGGTCACTGTGATGCCGCAGCGGATGGTGATGTTTTTATGCTGCCGCGTGGCGGCAAAGGCGGCGCGGCGAATAGCGTAGTTCGACACCATGAAGCCCAGCTGCGGCTGGCCGGATTCGCGATAATCGAAATGTAGGGCATAGCCGAGATGCAGGTTCGAGACTTTAGCGTGGCGAATGGGGGCGATGGCGTCCTGCGGCAGATGTTCCCATTGACCGGCGCGTTCCATTACGCCGCGCGAGTGGTGGGTGAGGGCGATTTCGCGCCCGTCATCTGGCGCGCTGGCGAGCTGCGCTTCGGTTTGCGGGTCAAGAAGCAGGATTCGCCAGCCATAGGGCGCGGCGAGATTGGCGAAGCTCAAGCCCGCTGGTCCCGCGCCGACGATAACAATATCGTATTCCTGGTTGGCTGCTGTGGTTTTTGTCTTAGACCGCACGGGCATGGCGTTGCTCCATCGTTTCCGATGGAAGATAGGCGTCGAAAGCCGCCGCGGCAAGGCGGACGATGGGGCGCGCGGCTGGAAGTACCGCAATGATGCCGTGATTGATCGTGACCAGCCCATCATTCTGCAGGGGCTGCAAGAGCGCGAGGCTGGCGGTCAGAGTGGCGGGCGGATGGCCGCGGCTGGACCAGATGGCGGCGGCATCAACTTTCAAATCACACATCAGCGTGTCGATAATCGCTTTGCGGGCCAGGTCTTCGCCCTGAAAAGCATAGCCCCGCGCTAGAGGCGGACGGTTGCCGAGCACAGCTTGTCCATAGGCCTCATTGGCGGTGGTGTTCTGGGCGTAACCCTGAGGAAACTGGCTGATGGCGGAGACGCCAAAGCCAACCAAGGCATCCGGCAGCTGGTCGGTATAGCCCTGAAAATTGCGGGCGAGTTTTCCCGCGGACGCGGCCTGCGCCATCGGGTCGCTGGGTTTGGCAAAATGGTCGATGCCGAGCGGTACCATCCCCGCTTCCTCTAGCACGGCGCTGGCGGCGGCAAACAGATCGTAGCGCAGGCTGGCATCGGGCAGGGCGCTTTCATCAATCAAGCGGATATTGCGCTTTTTCCAAGGCACATGGGCATAGCCATAGAGGGCGATGCGGCTGGGTTCGAGTAACAGCGCGTAATCCATCGTGCGGGTCAGGCTGCGGA
>JAGOHT010000202.1 GCA_017996055.1 Alphaproteobacteria bacterium | reverse complement strand
CGCCTACGCCCATTGGTTCTTCCGTATCGCGAAGCGCCAAAATAAAAGCCAGCCGGTTGTCTGGGGAATTCTCGGGTTTTTTACTTTCTTTCTGCCGGCTCTTCTGGCCATGTGGGCTGCCAGCGCGCTCTATTCCCCAAAACTCATCGCCTCCGCCAACGCTTCAGGAGTGTTGCGACCCGAATTCATCATCCCCTTTATCGTTGATACCGCATCCGCCCTAATCATTGCCAACGGCATCACCCTCATCGTGCGGAAAATCTATCTTGATCCTTCCTGGAATTTTAAGACGGCGAAGGACGCGACCGCCCGTCGCCAGACCTTCGCCTTGCCGGGAGGTTTCCCGTGGTTTTTTGTCTTCGCTTATGCAGCTCTTTCGCTCATCAGCGCCATGATCATCATGGCGCTCGACCCGCCAACCCCGCCCCCTTTCAACCTACCTTCGCTGGAGAGTTTTAATTGGCATTTCTTCAGTGTGATCCTGCAAACCGTCGGCGTTGCGCTACTGCTCTGGAAGTTTAAGCACTGGTTGTCGATTGCCATCGCCTGGGCCGCCATTCTGACCTTCAGAATAGTTTTTTTCTATATAGCCCTCATGCTCAAGACCGAAGTTTTCCAGCCATCCCTGTTTTTGAGCCTGCCGGTAAAATTCGGTTTTGTTTTTGCCGTGATGGCGGTGACCATGCTCTCCGTAAAACGCTGGGGTGCAGCGCTATATGTTCTGCTTGCCGCACATCTCGGCGCTAAACTGCTGGCTGACATGCCTTTCATCGTAACCACAGGTCATGACAAGTTTTTTGAATTTTTGTCGCCGCAGATCACCGGCCTGTTCCTGATGCTGAGCCTTTATGTGACCTTCTTGTTTTATACAACAGAAACGAGCGACCAGAAGCAGTAAACCATGCATTTCAGCAAAAATCCCAGCTACGTCGCTGGAACGCCTGAAGCGAAATCACAATTATGGTGTATAGTTTTTATCCCTTTTTCAAAAAGTGAGAGAGGACTTCATACCTGAAGCTTTGACCACCCTTCCTTACGACCTCACCCGCACCCAAAAACTACGCAATGGCTCTTAACATCTTGGGCAGGCTTAAGTACCTCCAACGTAAACTATTGCGCTTCGCGCAGCCTACCCACTTTGCCGAAAATGACGTCGTAAAGGCGAAGCGAGAGTTGTCGTCAAGAGTCAAAGCAGGCACGATAGGAACAGTGTTACTCGTATATCCGGGAAACCCAACCCACTATGAAGTAGAGTTTACAGCAAACTCAAAAACATTGGACGTCATCACAATCTCTGAATCAGATCTAGATTTAATCAAGTATCACAAAGTGAAGCTATGGCCATACAAATAGCTGCCGCATCCTCAATGAATCATTCGTGTTATCTCAACTTCACTCAAATATTGGGTATTGAGTCATGATACCAAAATCATACTGCGCCTTACGCGCATCGTCCAAAGTAATATTTCCAGCCGCCGCATGCGAATAACGGAGACGCACTATGCTTACACCGGCAATTACACACCACCAAAAAATCGAAGCGCAGCTATCCTCAGGCGAACAAGTCTTATGGTCGGGTCAACCACGGCAGGGCATTCTATTCCGTGGCGCTGATGCTCTGATGATTCCGTTTAGTTTAATGTGGGGAGGCTTTGCAATATTTTGGGAATTATCGGTTCTTCTCTCTGGAGCACCGATGTTCTTTGCTTTGTGGGGGATTCCGTTTGTTATCATCGGCCTTTATCTCATCTTTGGCCGTTTCTTTTTCGAAGCCAAGCAACGAGCTAACACTTTTTACGCAGTAACAAACGAACGCATTCTAATTATTGCAGGAATGTTCTCTCAGAAAGTTAAATCAATGAACCTACGCACACTGTCCGACCTTTCTCTCTCGGAAGGTAGCGGCGATGTAGGGACTATTACATTCGGCAGCGGTTCACTGTTCTCAGCTTTGTACGGTTTGTTCCCTAGATGGCCAGGAATTGGTTCGCAAGTGGAGCCATGTTTTGAACTGATATCTGGGGCTAAGTCCGTTTACGACATTATTCGCGCGGCACAACGTGCCACGTAGGTATTGATCAAATCAGTATCCAATATTTCATGCAGGCTTTGGAAAAGAAGGGCACTAAACGCCACGCTCTACCCCGCGCCTCTTGCCAGCGTCACCATCGTTTGCTGGCACAAGGTCACGTCCGGAATCCCCGTGCGCTTGCACAGGGCCTCCGTCTCCACCAGCAGTGCCAACGCACGCAACAGCCGTGCATACGGCCAGCGTTGCACTTGTTTGGCGAACGCGGTTTCGACTTTCCAGAACACGCGCGGCTGCAATTTTTGCATCGCGTCTTTCACCCCCATGCCGCCATCTACCCGTGCTCGCGTCTCCAGTAGCCTGTTAAAATGCCGCTGCGCCGCCCGCAGCAGGGCCACTGGAGCTGTTGCTTCTGCTTGCAGTCGTCGCAGCGCGGCGTCCAGCGCCGCTTGGTCGCCGTCGCCCGCCGCCATCACCATACTATCCATATCAACGCCGGCCGCGTCGCCCAGCGCCGCGCGCACATCCTCCGGCGAAATCTCTTTGGCGTCGCCAGCATAAAGCGTCAGCTTATCGAGTTCGCTGAACAACCCGATGCGGTCGGGCGGCGTCAACATGGCCAACTCCTCCAATGCCGCGTCGCCGATGCTGCAGCCCAGTACGCGCAATTGCTGACGAATAAGTTTTTCCCGTTCTTCACCTTCTTCTGGGTAGCAGGCCAATGCGGCGATCGTTGAATTCTCGCCCTCCGACAGAGTCCGTAATTTGGAGCGTTTGTCGAGTTCGCCCGCTTCCAGCAGGAGCAGCGTGTCACTGTCTGGCTTGTCTTGCAGCAACGCGCTCACTGCTGCGGCGATTTTCTCCTCTGCCTGCTTCACGCGCACCAGACGCCGCCCGCCACCAAGCGCCATCTCCAACATCGCATCGCGTAGCAATCCAGGTTCTGCGGCGATAGCATCGCTCTCCAGCAAACTTACACGGAACGGATCGTCCGGCGTGGGCACGATATGCTTAGCGATCTGCTCGGCACGCTGCCGCACCGCGCCGGCATCGGGCCCGAACACCAGCGCCACGGTAAGGTCAGCCGGCGGCTGCCGCACGAACGCGTCAATTCGCTGTGGGGAAATTTTCATCAAGCACGCTCTGTATACCTAAAGAGAAACATGTCCAATATAGCAGGGCATAACGTCATGGTCACCGCTCAAACAGGACGTGCAATCACATCTAAAATCGCCTGCCCATATTTCTCCAGCTTCACGCTGCCGACGCCAGAAATCTTACCCATCGCCTGCAACGTGCCCGGCCGTGCTTGGGCAAGCGACATCAGCGTGGCATCATGAAAAATAACATAGGGCGGCACATTCTGCAGCTTGGCCAGCTCC
>JAGOHT010000201.1 GCA_017996055.1 Alphaproteobacteria bacterium | reverse complement strand
CCAGATGCCCAATCAGACTTGGGTGATCCTGCGTTGATGGTGGTTCATGCGCTGAATCTTGCCGACCCAGCCAACTGGTCTGAGAAAACCGTCAAATTGAAGGATGGCTCGCTGACGACAGTTTGCGAATATGCGCCGCCGCAATCCGAAGCCGAACATCTCAAGCCTATGCAGGACGCGCAGCAGGAACGGCTGAGAGATATGAAGATGCAAGCGTCCCTCGGTGTCGTACTCGACGATCCTGTCCGTTCCTCTCCCGAATTTGCGGCAGCGGCGGTTGCCTGGGCGCAAAGCGCTGAAGCGAAAAATCAGACTGATGAAGATAATCAGAAACTGCGCAAGGAAGCTCTCTGCACCGCAGCATTGGTTGCTGTGCGCGACGGCAACGCCGAACTGCGCATGCAACATGCAACCTGGATACGCGACACCTTCGCGCGCGCCATGCGGACAAAGGACGATTCTGTTCATTGGATGCGTGGTGGCTTGCGCTTTAACCCTGTTGCCATTGCGTTTGTCGGCATGATTCTTTTGTTAAAGGATCGTACCTCGCCCGCAGACCTGCGGGCCACTCTGGAAGTTTCAGCGCGTGACAACCCGGCTGCAGCGCATGGTTTTGTCGTGGCGGCGGACACGCTAGCTACTATTGACGAACGTCTGCCGCGCGCGGTGCTGCGCTGCGCCTTGGCTGCACGAATTCGACCCAGCCGGGGCGCATGGGATGAGCCGAAGAAAAAAGCTGCCGAACGCAGCAAGCAACACCAGCAGCGGATCAAAGCAGCCATAGAGGCTGAATTTGCATGGCTCGGCGGCAAGCGCGCCGAGCCTGAATGGCCGCAGTTCCCGCTGGAACCGGCGCGCCCGAAACATCGCCTCTACATACCCGGCTGCAAACCGCAGCATGAGGAACCCGTAGCAGCCTATGTGTGCCCGGACGAATATGTCGAACATCAAGGCGCGGCGCTTTGGATCAGAAGTGCGGCGCGGCTTTACGATGTGGCTAAAAGGCCATGGCTGCGTGACGTCGCACGCACTTACAGCACCTGGACGATGGCGGCGAACGGCGTGGGACTCGATCCAAACGATGACGTAGACCATCCGCCCAGGGAATGGAACGACGCCTACTTCAACCTGCTGGCTTATTGCCTGCCGGGATTGGATTCAGCAGCGATTGACGAATTCGCACTTGCGCCGATTATCTCGCTGCCTGACGAATCTTTTTTTGATGCCATCGCGGCACTTTTGCGCAGCGTTGATGAAGTCTATTTTAACGACAAGGGGCTACATGAAGCGCAGGCAATTCTCATACGCGCCACGCTTGCCCGTCGCATGATGACCAGCCGTGGCTGGCAACGGCTTGCGCGTGATCAGTCGTACAACATCGAAATGCACATCGCTCCGGCGATTGCAGTGCTTTTCTTCAATAACCACTTACACTCGCTTCCACCAAGCTGTTACCTTTTTCAAAAAGGTATAGATAAGCTCGATCCTTTCCTGCCGGTGCTGCAAGAATTGGCTGCGGATGGCCCGTGTCTGTTCCTTGCGCTGGTCATACTTAATCTCGTCGAGGTATCCCCCAGGGCGGCGCATTTACCTTTTGTCGTTGCCTCTGGCAAGGCGTGGCTGACTGGCTATCCTGACGACAGTAGTTTCTGGATTGATCACGGCATTGGCCGCCGCTGGTGCTTATGGGTCGGTACAGTTCTCAATCTTGATCCTGGTGTACTTGCCGAAAACCAGGTGCTGCACGGCGACATCGAACTTCTGCTCGCCGGGCTGGTGCGCGTCGGTGTTTCAGAAGCACACAATTTGGAAAAAACCCTTGCAGAACGCAAAGCTGCTTAAGTGTGGCACACTGAATGAACTTGTACGCTTATCTTGTTGAAACCATTTATGGCCGCTACTATTGAGAGATAAGCAATATTTGATTATTTGTGGATGGCTATGAAGCCCGATTTCGCCGAAAAATCACTTGGCCCATTATACAAAGACTTTACCAGCAACGGTCAGTCGCACTGCTTGCCGTGTAGCCGTCCTTTGACAACAGAGACGGCAATTTTCCTGACGGTCAATGGTCAACCTCGGCCATTTGGGCCGGTTTGTGCAAAACTTTATGCTTCCAGGTCGCTGGTGGGCATTCCCGATTTAACTAAGAATGTTTCTTTTGACCGAGAAGATGAAATTGACGCTAAGTCAGGATCAGCCAAGCCAGACATCGTCGAAAGCACTAAGCGCCAACATAGTTCGCCTGAACAAAAGGAATTGGCTGACGCTATATCCTACGCTTTATTGCGGGCTCGACGGTTACCGGAAATGGGGTTTCAAAACGTAAAATGGCATCTAATGGCAGAGTTTCTGGCAGGATATGAACTGGGCAATACGGACGCTAGACTGCGTAAAGCAGTGACTACAACAATTCGGAAGAACGCAGAAACGCCGGGTTTGCAGCATCTCTCCTTACAAAACCTCACTGCTTGCTATGTCTTTGGGACGATCATTGATAAAATATGGGCCAAAACACGTAAGCCCTCAAACCGTCTCGTAACGGCAGATTATAATCGATGGCGTGACCTGAACGGTACCTTAAAAAGAGAGCTGCTTTTAACACCGGTCAACTGCGCCGAGGTAGTTGATATGGCAAGGCGTTATTTGCCTTATCCGCCTACTGTTAAGGGGGTGTCTTTTGTTGCGCCCAGGCCAAATCCGCAGCAAAAACTGTTTGGATAATTAAAAAGTTACTCTAGGACTGACAAAAACGCTCTAAAGTTCTAGCTTAAATGATGGTTGCAGAATATTGCTGTAAAAGCTGTATCGTTCCGCTGCTACCATCTCTTAATAATCTCATAGTTATATCAATTTGTTAGCGCCCATTGTTTTTCCTGGGGTGCTACAAATATTTGATGGGCGTGAAATCCATTTGAATTTATTGAATAGTTTGTTGCAGGCATTCGATTGATGGTCCAGAAGCCGATTTGAACCCTTGGTCTGTAATCTACGGCTGAGTTCTTTCGTGACGTGCAAGCTGCTGCAATCGCTCAATTCCGACAGGCTCCTCCGCTTGCAACGGTACGATGGCCCAACGGCGGGCGTATTTTGTGGCCACGGCTTTGATCTGCTGCAGTTCTCCAGCCGCGCGTTGACGGAGTAAGGGGGCGGTTGGAGAGGCATAGGCGAGGCTGTTGTTGATAATCCATGCCCACGGCTCAATCTTGGCGCGACGCAAATCCTCTTGCAGGTTCGCGACTTCGAGAACGGGCGTAGTTTCGGCCAACGTGACGATTAAGACTTTGGTTTGACGTGTGTCCTGAAGTTGCATCATGGGGGTGGTGAAATGCACGGTTCCGCTCTGCATCTGTCGCGCCACTTCGCGGTGATAGGCTCCGGTGGCATCAAGCAGTAGAAGTGTATGCCCTGTGGG
>JAGOHT010000200.1 GCA_017996055.1 Alphaproteobacteria bacterium | reverse complement strand
AACATTCAGAAACATTGGTCGAACTTGATATCGAGTATCGCCATCTGGCACAGGAGAAGGGCGTGCCCTTTTATGCGCGGGTGCCGACCGCCAGCGCCGTTCCGGCTTTTATTGCCGGGCTCGCGGCTTTGGTGCGCGCGGCGCGGGCGCAGCCAGAGGGGTTGATTTGCCCGAATGGACGCTGCGCTTGCCCGACGACTTTTTCCGCTTGTCCAGGGCGCGCTCTGCGTTGAGTGGCAGTCGTACAAGCTTTACCCCAGCTTCGGCAAACATGGTTTCAGCCGCCGCCATACTACGGCGATATTTTTTCTTGAGTTTCGGGTAAGCGGCGCGCGCGCCAGCGGGCACGCAAATCAGCTTAATGCCGGCCTCGATGATATCGTGCGCGCAGGTGTGGCAGGGTTCGAGCGTCGAATAAATCCGGCAACCCTTCAGGCTCTTGAGCCCAAAATGGTCACGGCGGCGTTGCGCTGCGGCGAGGGCGCGTTTTTCAGCGCACATGACCCATAGGCTCTTCTCGCCATGCTTTTGTCGTTCAGCGGTCAGGCGAATGCCATCTGGCGGGGCATTGGCGGCACGGCCAAGACGGTTGCGCCCATCCGGCGTGGTGACGACGGCACCGACCCGCACGGAAGGGTGTGGGCTCAGCCAGGCGGCGGCCTGTGCCTCATGCAGCCAGCGTTGTGGCGATGGGGAAGCAATGGGAACGGTTCTTTTGCGTTGCGGCATCAGTTGTCCAGAGTTGGACGCTTGAGCTTACAGCAGGAGGTTTGACGACTGGTTAACGTACTTCCTGCACGGTGACCGGCTTGCCTTTGCTGGGCACCAGCTGCACAGCATAGGGCGCCGTCAGCGCCTGGGTGACCATCTCGTCAAAGCGCGGCTTGCGGATGCGGTAGGTCACGTTGAAGCTGTCTTCGCTCTCCTGCGTCGCGACAAACTCGACGCTATAGCCGCCAGTACGCTTCGGCCCGGCAAAAACCGCGACGGCGGTCGTCTCATCCGGCAGTGCGCGCGGCGCGGCCTGTCCAACCTTGGACCAAACCTGCTGCCAGCCGGCTTGGTCTTCGGCGATGAGTGTTTCGGCGGCCGTGGATTGCAACGCATTGCCCTGCCAGTCTGGCGCGGGGGTGGTGGCGCAAGCGGCAAAAGGCAGCAGCCCCAATAAACAACCGATCAAGATCATCGGACGCGTCACGGCAAACTCCTTGCAAGAAAAGGTAAGAACATCATAGGCCAATTTTCGGGAGCTGAACAGAGCTGCTGCGGTTGGCGCAAAAAAGAACGGCCCCGGAAAAACCGAGGCCGTTTCAAAAAGCGCTTTGTTAAGCACTTAGCCGTGCGTAAAGGCCTTGGCGCGACGTGCTGTATATGCAGCATTGAGCTTGTCAGCTTGCCGCCAAGCACGTTCTTGCTGTTCCATTTGCCGAGCCTTAATTGCAACTGGATCAGTGAGCTTCGGCACCGTGACTTCCATCGCCCAGCCACCCTGTGCGACAAAGAAAGTCGTGGTTTCAACTTTGGCAGCCTGTGCTGCAGCGATTATCGGTTTAGTCGTAGTCTCTACCGGCGGTACTGTTAGCCCTTGCGGTGGCAGAAAACCCGTACCCTGACCCGAACCAACGGGCGACTTACCTTCCATACTCATAGTTCCCCCTCCCAGGATGAATGAGCCATGGTAACCAAGATAAAGCGCGCTTGGCAAGAGTCATGGCACAAAAATTGTTTCATCGGTCTAGGCTGGTCATATGCCGTAAGCAGCCTTTGTCCCACAAGGTGACAATCGCGCGAAAGCGCGCTATGCAGACGGTGGTTCGTTAAGGGGAAGCGCCATGCCGTTCAAGCCAATTCACTGGGTTAAAACCAACACCAAGATCGATTTCGTCGCCAAGCGCTGGTGGGCGTTCGGCGTCACCATTGCGCTGGTGGTGTTAACCTTGGGGTCTCTTGCAGTGCAGGGGCTCAACCTCGGCATTGATTTCAAGGGTGGGATTTTACTGGAAGCCAAGGCGGCGCAGCCGATCGATGTCGCTGCGCTGCGCACCAATCTCGGTACGCTCAATCTCGGCGATGTCGCATTGCAGGAATTTGGCAGTGCGCAGGAGGTGCTTATCCGTATCCAGCGCCAGGAAGGCGACGAGAAAGCCCAAATGGCGGCGATCGACCGTGTGCGTAGCCTGATGGGAACCGGATATGAATATCGCCGCGTCGAAGTGGTGGGGCCGACGGTTGGGCGCGAGTTGTTCCATGCCGGTATCATGGCGACCCTGTTCGCCATTCTCTCCATCTCGCTCTATGTCGCGTTCCGCTTCGAGTGGCAGTTCGGCCTCGCCGCGATGATCGCGACGCTGCATGATGTCTTCGTCACGCTCGGCTTGTTCTCGGTGCTACAGCTTGATTTCAACCTGACGGCGGTGGCCGCGCTGCTCACGCTCGCCGGTTACTCCATCAATGATACGGTGGTGGTCTTTGATCGTATCCGCGAAACCATGCGTCGGCATCGTGCGCCGGATTTGCGCACCGTCATCAATGACTCAGTCAACCAGACGCTCTCGCGCACCATTATGACGGCGGGGACGACGCTGCTGGCGCTAGTCCCGCTCGTGCTCTTCGGCGGGCATAATCTGCTCAATTTCTCGCTGGCGTTGACCTGGGGCATTCTTGTCGGCACCTATTCGTCTATCTATGTTGCCTCAGCGCTGTTGCTCTATATGCCACCGCTCAAGCAATTTGTCGGGCGCACTCCTGCGCCTCCGGCCGGGACACCGGCCAAAAAGTTAGCATAGGAGCTTCGCTAGCACAGACAGGATTTTCGCTATGGCTGATTATATGCATCGTCCTTGGCCGGAGATTCTTGCTTACTACCAAAAACTGGCAAACAAGCTTCCGTCAGGTTCTGGCATGCTCGCGATTTCTGAGCGCATAGCCTTTTCTGATCTTGCTCAGGGAATATTCGGTTGGACGTCGGTCCACGAACTCTGCATCACGCAAACGCCCGTCACCTATCCAGAGACAGGGGCATATCTGCGTATATCACCACACAGTGATGGGAGGATAGAATTTCGCTATTTTGACACTATGGTCCCACAAGATCAGTGGCATCGTGTTGAGCCCGAGGCGAATGCCACTGCAAGGTTACTATCATTTTTTGCACAGTTGGGCTGGTTCAGTGCAGGCGCGTTAGAAAGCCAACATACTTTTTCTCTATACCCACAACCCGAATGGAATGAGGAAAAGAGTGTAGAGGAAGCGCTGTAGTAAGTTGCAAGTGCACGAACAGAAGTAGAAGCAAATGCTGCATACAACGCCATCTTTTTTGCGGTCGGCAACAACCATGCGGGCACTTATTATCCCGTCGCAATACCTGTTATTGATGCTCTGGGATATAAAATCGAACACTGCACGCCTTGGTCACAATATGCGACAGTTCAAGTTTTAAT
>JAGOHT010000050.1 GCA_017996055.1 Alphaproteobacteria bacterium | reverse complement strand
GGCAACAGTTGCCGAACAGAAGGCCAAAAATATCCGTGTGCATGACGGTATTTCGCGCAATGCATATGTTAGTAAGCGCCGACATGACGACGAAAACAAGCCAGTGCCAAAGCTATTGTTACCGTCGCTACAAGTTAATTTGCGGGCAGGTGGCTTTGGTACTGCGGTCGATGGCCGCCATTTCCTCAAACTGCCGCTTGATGCGCTTTAGATTTTACAACAAGGGTGATGAAGATGGGTAAAGACTACAAAGCCATCATTGGCGACATCAGCGCCTATAGCGCTGAACTGCGTAAGCTAATTCCGGAGACCATGCAGGGCTTTTCTGCCATGGCGAAGGGGGCTACGCAGGCTGGGGCATTGACCGAGCAAACCAAAGAGTTGTTGGCGCTGGCGCTTGGCGTCGCGGCGCGTTGCGATGGCTGCCTTGGCTATCATACTAAGGCTCTGGCGCGGTTGGGGGCCACGCGTGAAGAAGTTGCGGAGGCTTTGGGCATGGCTGTTTATATGGGCGGGGGTCCATCGCTGATGTATGCCGCCGATGCTCTGCGTGCTTTTGACCAATTCAGCCAACCATCAACCTAAGGAGAAAATTATGGCCATAACCTGCAATGTCGGTAAAGCTGACCAAGGGGCTCGCATTTTAATCGGCTTAGCAATTATCGGCGTTGGCATCGTGCAAGGAAGCTGGCTAGGCGCTATTGGCGTCGCGCCATTGTTGACCGGCATCTTCCGTTTCTGCCCGGCCTATCTGCCGTTCAAGTTCAAGAGCTGAAGCCCTACTGTAGCGTCGGACGCTTGATACGCAGCAAGGTTTTGTGCGCGGCATCGTATTTATCCAGGATGATGTCCATGCCGCCATTTTCGACCAAGTCGTTGAGGGCGGTGTCCAGCATGGCTTTCAGTCGTTCGTCCTGCGGGAGTGCGAAGGTATTTTGGTAGATGCGGATGGGTGCGGTGCGCGCTAGCCTTTTCAGCTTTCCAGGGTTTGCTGTCATATAACGATCGGATGTCGCCGCGTCGATAAAAGTGATATCGGCCTTGCCGGAGGCAACGGATTCCATCAGGTCGCTATCGCCTTGCATGTTCGGCAGTTCGATGAGCTGCGCTCGCGGAAAATCGCGATTGGCGATACGCGTGGCTTCCATCCCGTCGCTAGACATAATCCGCACCGCAGCGTCGTTGATGGCAGCAATATTCAGGTCAAAGCGCGCATCATTGGCGCGTGCCATGATTTCGACGATACTGTAGGCAAAGGTCTGTGTGTAATATAGGTGTTTGCCCTCTGCTGCTAGCCGCCAGAAGCCGACACAAAGCGCGTCGTAACGACCTGTGCGTAAGCCCTCAATCGCAGTACCCCAACCGGTTTCCTCCGCCCAGATGAATTTAATATTCAGTGCTTTGCCAAGCTCGGCAGCAAGGTCAACAGCGATACCGGAAAAAGCACCTGTGTTCGGGTCTTTGCGAACCATTGGTTCATAGAGCATATAGCCGCAGCGCAGTTCATTCGTACGCATGACGCGTTCATAGGCACTCTCGCGCTGCGTAATAATAGCGTTATTGGTCTGGTGATGCGTCAATAAAGCGCTACTATAGCCCGCTACCAACGCAAGCAACAGCAGGAGAAGAATATAGCTTGCGCGCATGGCTGAGTTTATTCTGCTGCGTCCTGCAGGGCTGCTTTTTGGCGCGCTTTCTCAGCCTGAATACGTTCGAGGTTTTCGGCGACCAGGCGGTCATGAACCGCTTCGGCCGGGCGCTGCTTGCTGAGGTCAATCTCCGGTGCAAGCGGCCCTTCAGTGCGCGGACCACGTAGACTGGCGAGCAGCGCCTTGATGGGGTGCGCCATGGCGTCATTTGCTGCCGTCGGCTCATAGCCGGAGTGCACCATGCAGTTGGCGCATTTTTCGTAATTGCCGGTGCCGTACTTATCCCACTCGGTGGTGTCAATCAGCTCGCGGTAGGTGGCGGCATAACCTTCGCCGATGAGATAGCAAGGGCGCTGCCAGCCGAAGACGTTGCGCGTCGGCAAGCCCCAGGGCTCGCAATGATATTGCTGATTGCCCGCCAGGAAATCGATATAGAGCGGCGAGACGCTGAAGCGCCATTTCTCCATGCCGGCGCGCACGCGGTCTTTGCCAAGGCGCAGGATGTCACGGAACAGCTCCTTGGTCGTCGTGCGGGTCAGGAAATGCTGCTGATCGGGCGCGCGCTCATAGGCATAGCCCGGGGAGACAGTGATAGCGTTGATGCCGATCCGCATGGCTTCATCAAAGAAGGCTGCGACACGTTCTGGAATCGCGTTGTTAAAGAGTGTGCAATTGATGTTGACGCGGAAGCCGCGCTGCTTGGCCAGCTTGATGGCGGCGACGGCCTTTTCATAGACGCCGTCTTGGCACACCGAGTTGTCATGCTCTTTCTGCAGACCATCGAGATGCACCGACCAAGTGAAGTAGGGCGAGGGTTCATATTGGTCGAGCTTCTTTTCCATCAACAGTGCATTGGTGCAGAGATAGATGTATTTCTTCTTGGCGATAAGCCCCTTGACGATGGCGGGCATATCCTTGTGCAGCAGCGGTTCGCCGCCCGGAATGGAGACCACCGGCGCGCCGCACTCATCTGCCGCCTGCAGGCATTCTTCAACCGATAGGCGCTTGTTGAGAATCTCATCGGGATAGTCAATCTTGCCACAGCCGGAGCAGGCGAGATTACAGCGGAACAACGGCTCCAGCATTAGCACCAGTGGATAGCGCTTATTGCCATTGATTTTCTGCTTGATAATGTAACTAGCGACGTCAAATGCTTGGCGCAAGGGAACCGACATGGTGTCTCCACTTTCTCAGAGTAAGGGGCAGCTGCTCAGGCGGCGCTGCTATCAACCGCGGTGCCTGCCTTGGTCAGCGCGACCGGCAGACGGAAATGTACATTTTCTTCGATGCCAGGCAGCACCGACACTTCGATAGGTTCAATCTCTCGCAGACGGCTTATGAGATCCTGCACCAAATCTTCCGGAGCCGACGCGCCAGCGGTGATGCCGACCGCGCGCTTGCCGCGCACCCAGTTGGGATTGAGCTGGCTCGCATCTTCGATTAGGTAGGCCGCGACGCCTTCTTCCTGCGCTCGTTCCTGCAAGCGATTGGAATTCGAGCTGTTGCGCGCGCCGATGACCAGCACAACATCGACATGCTTGGCGAGTTCGCGCACGGCGGCCTGGCGGTTTTGCGTGGCGTAGCAAATATCTTTGGTCGAAGGGCCGATGATGCCGGGGAAGCGGGCTTTTAGCGCGTCGATGACGTCTTTGGTATCATCGACCGAAAGCGTGGTCTGCGTGACATAGGCCAGCTTGGTTGGATCCTTGACCATCAGTTGCGCCACATCCGGCACTTCGGAAATCAGATGCACCTTGCCGGGGATGCGCCCCAGCGTGCCTTCAACTTCCGGATGGCCGTCATGGCCAATCATGATAATCTCATAGCCTTGCTTGGCGTAGCGCTGGCCTTCCTTATGCACCTTTTCCACGAGTGGGCATGTGGCATCAAGCACGTTCAGGCCGCGCTGGGTGGCATGGGCTTCCACCGCTTCGGCGACGCCGTGGGCGGAGAAAATCGTGGCGGCACCTTCCGGAATCTCATCGGTCTCTTCAACAAAGACCGCGCCTTTCTTGCGCAGCCGCTCGACAACATGCGGGTTGTGCACGATTTCATGCCGGACATATACTGGTGGACCGAACTTCTCAATCGCCATTTCGACAATGGCGATGGCGCGCTCGACGCCGGCGCAAAAGCCGCGCGGCTGTGCCAGAATGACCTGCATGTTAAACCCCAGCGTTGCACTGCAATAATGTGAGCCGCAATCTAGAGGGATTCTAAGAAGCTGTAAAAGAAATTCGACAGTTTATTAACTTTCAGGTGGTGTGGCGGTTGTGAGGCGTCAACCATATAAGATGTTGAAGATCATGAAGAATAGTTCCAGCCTAAGGTTGTTCTCCTGATTCTTTTCTTGCTGGAGCCATACATGACCATCATGACCACGGAGGCTTTGGCACAGCATCAGCGCTGGTTGCAAACGGCACGCAATCCGGCATGGGAGCCTTTCAGCCTTGTCGAGCGGGTGCTGCGTGGCATCTACGAGACTATTCTAGTGCCAGGAGACCAAGTCATTGATGGGGGGGCAAACCGCGGGATGCACACGCTGCCTTTAGCGGAGAAGGTGGGGGCAGGCGGGCGCGTTGTGGCAGTGGAAGCCAACCCCTCGCTGGCCGCTGCCATGACGATTTTTGTCGCTCAGCATGGTTTGGACAACATCACGGTCGTGAACAAGGCTTTGGGTGTCAGCGACGGCACGACCAGCTTCAATCGTGCGCCGCATGTTGATGCGCTGAGCGGTATTCGCCGCCGCCCCGATCTTGCCAATCAAGTGGTTGAGGTCATCGATGTGCCGATGACAACGCTCGATAGCCTCATCGCCAAGCATGAGCTTGACCGGCTGCGCTTCGTGAAGCTTGATTTGGAAGGAGGCGAATATGACACTCTGCGCGGGTCGCCCGGCTTCTTGCACATGACAAGCGCGCCGCTGATGATTCTGGAGAATGGTCGGCAATATTCTGGTGATCTTTACGACTACGGCAAAGAGGCCTGGTTCAAGCTTTTTGCCGAAACGGGGTATGAACAATTCGATCTCTTCGGGAATCCATTTACGCCAGATGTTTGGGGTGAGCCTGATTTGATTTGGTATTCAATCGCGGCCAAGCGCGCTGAAGACATCGATTTCGTCACGCAGCAGCTCGTGCCTTTGATTCAAACCATCCATGACGCATTGCCGCCGGGCGGCGAACAACGTTGGCCGACGCAGCGCTTTCCACACGCCTATATTACGTGAGCGGTTATTACGTGAGCGGTTGAGGTTTATGGTTGTCGAGTGGCGTTCCCGCGACACGACCATTTCCGGGGCGCTGCGGCGGTTGCCAATCGATGATGCCATGCTGGTTATCCCAACGCACGAGGCGGATTTTGCCGTCCCTCTCTTCCAACAGGGCGGTGCAGTGCCGCGGGTCAACCCAGTCGCCGGAATTATAGTAGGTGAAGGGGCGGCCATCTTCGGTGCTTAGCGCGCGCTGATCCGGAATATGGGTGTGGCCGAGCGCGATGCCGTCGAGCAGCGGTAAGCCGGCCCTTTCGCGCGCTTCGTTGCGCTGGCTCATATCCTGCCGCATGGCGTCTTCGAAGGCCTGATTGTAGTTCGTGCTGTCCATACGGTCGTGCAGCGCGCGCGCCAGCGACCAATGCGAGCTTAAGCCAAGCCTCTCAAGGCTGCGGTTGATGCGTACATTTTGCCGCGCCCGTTCGATTTTCAGGCTGATGCGCGTGACCAGCTCTTTGGCATGGGTGCCGAAGATGGAGAGGATGCGGTTGTTGCTCACGACATGGTCGTAAATATCGCCATGCTGCACCAGGATGTGGCGACCATCGGCGGTTTGATGCACCAGCTCGTTCTTGATGCTGAGTCCGCCGAAGCGCATCCCGCTCCAGTCGCGCGCCACCTCGTCGTGGTTGCCGGGCACATAGGTAATCTCTGTGCCTTTGTCGTGCAGGCGTAGGATTTTCTTCAGCACAGTTAGTTGGGCGGGGGCGTAGTTCCTTTGCCGTAAGGTGCGGCCAATTTTGGTGATGGCCGTCGCGCCCAGTTACCACATATCGACGATGTCGCCGTTGAAATAGAGTTTCTCGGGTCGGATATGCTCCAGGAACCCGACCAGCGCGGCAGCCTGGGTGCTGCTGGTGCCGAGATGGACATCGGAGACCCAGGCGGCTTTGACCGCCAGAACCGGATGGCGCAGGCTATCTGATGCGGCCGCCACGGTCGGTGGTGTCTCAGGGACAGCCGAGGGGGATGCTGGGACAAACTGACTGCGGGACGCAACGGCGTCGGGCGAAAAGACAGTCTGTAAAAATGGAATAACTGAACGCATTCAGCCTAAAAATTTAGGCGACACAAACGCCGTCTCTATGGCCGATTCGCGCTATGCTGTCTAGCGGATCTGCGCTGCGGACTGATTCGTTGGCGGGGCAGAAAGTGAGGTGCGGGTGACGTGGTGGACAAGTTTGTGCGTAAGCGGCTTAACATCCCAATCATCTCGCAGGCGGCACAGTTGTTGATGGCCTGTATTGCCAATTAATGGTAATATAGGGTGGGTTAAAAAGCGTAAAGAGCCGAAAGCGAAAAGGGCGGTTTTGGGCAAAAAAGCAAGAATGTTGCTCTGGCAAATGCGGATTTTTTTGACGCCAAATCATACGCTTGCAGCCGTTAACTGCGGCCTGCAGAGGCGCATTAACCCCTGTGTTTGAAAGGTGACAGGCCTGCGAGATGTGGTAGGATAAGACCCATGAACCCCAATATCTGGTGGTTTTTCCAAATTTTTACCATTACAGTTACCCACAGCCTGTTGATAACTTGTCCGCAAGTGGCTGGCGAAAGTGGGGGAGGGTGCGAATGTTTGACGTGATGCAGGTTGAGAGCGGTGCTCAGGTGACGATCGATCGCTCGCGCGATGCGCTCATCACCAGTTTTGGTAAAGCGACTTTGGAAGACCGTTACCTGTTAAAGGGAGAGGGCTTCCAGGATATGTTCGCCCGCGTGGCGATGACCTACGCAGATGATGCGGCGCACGCGCAGCGTCTCTATGACTATATCAGCAAGCTCTGGTTCATGCCTGCCACCCCCGTGCTCAGCAACGGCGGGACGGAGCGGGGCCTACCCATTTCCTGCTTCCTCAATGAAGCCAATGACAGCCTCGACGGTATCGTTGGCCTGTGGAACGAGAATGTCTGGCTGGCGGCACGCGGCGGCGGCATCGGCTCCTATTGGGGCAATCTGCGCTCCATCGGGGAGAAGGTGGGTGGCAACGGCAAGACCTCCGGCATCATCCCCTTCATCCGCGTTATGGACAGCCTGACGCTGGCCATCAGCCAGGGCAGCCTCCGCCGTGGTTCGGCGGCGACCTATCTGCCAGTCAGCCATCCGGAAATTGAGGAATTCATCGAAATGCGCCGCCCGACCGGCGGCGACCCCAACCGCAAGGCGCTCAATCTGCATCATGGCGTGGTCATTCCGGACGCGTTTATGCGCGCCGTAGAAAAGAACGAAGAGTGGGCGCTGACCAGCCCGAAGGACGGCGCGGTCGTGCGGCGCATTGATGCCCGCGCGCTGTGGATTCGCATCCTCACCGCCCGCATCGAAACCGGCGAGCCGTATCTCCTGTTCATCGATACCGTCAACCGCGTCATTCCGGAGCATCACAAGCTCGCTGGCCTGACCGTCAAGATGTCGAACCTGTGCAGCGAGATTACGCTGCCCACCGGTCGCGATAAATATGGCAAGGACCGCACGGCGGTGTGCTGCCTGTCGTCACTCAATGTCGAGAAGTTCCTGGAATGGGAAAATCACCCGACGATGATTGAGGACTGCCTGCGCTTCCTCGACAACGTACTGGAAGACTTCATCCAGCGCGCGCCGGAGAGCATGGCGCGGGCGGCTTATGCCGCCAAGCGCGAGCGCTCGGTCGGGCTCGGCATCATGGGGCTGCATTCCTTCTTCCAGGCGCAGAATGTGCCGATTGAAAGCGTCATGGCCAAGGTCTGGAACAAGCGCATCTTCAAGCATATCAAGGCCGGGTCTGACTCCGCCTCCATTAAGCTGGCGCATGAGCGTGGCGCGTGTCCTGACGCGGCTGATTACGGCATCATGGAGCGTTTCTCGAACAAAATCGCGATTGCGCCGACGGCGTCCATCTCCATCATCTGCGGCGGCACCTCGCCAGGGGTGGAGCCGAATGCGGCGAACAGCTATACGCATAAGACGCTGTCGGGCAGCTTCGGCGTGCATAACAAGTACCTCGCCGATGTGCTGGAGCGCTACGGCAAGAATGATGAGGATACTTGGTCGGACATCACGACGCATGAAGGCTCGGTGCAGCATCTCGATTTCCTCACCGATCATGAGCGCGCCGTGTTCAAGACCGCGTTCGAGCTTGATCAGCGCTGGCTGATTGATTTGGCCGCTGACCGCGCGCCCTTTGTCTGTCAAGCGCAGAGCCTGAATGTCTTCCTGCCTGCTGATGTGCATAAGCGCGATTTACACGCCATCCACTTCGCGGCCTGGAAGAAGGGCGTGAAGAGCCTGTATTACTGCCGGTCGAAATCGCTGGCGCGCGCGGAATCGGCGCATGGCGCGGCGACCGCGGCGGCAGCGCAGAAGAACACCGCGACCGTCAGCCATGATGACGGCAAGGTGGTGCCGTTGGTCACGCGCATACACGCGGTGGCGCAGGCGGAAAGCGCCGAGGCGAACAAATATGAAGAATGCCTGGCTTGCCAATAGTGGGAGCCATCAGGCGTTTTTGAGGGAAAGGGAGTAACCGATGCAGATTGTCAAAGCCCGCCAAACGCCGCAACCGGCTGATAAACTCGATGATTTCGAAGAGCAGATTATGTTCGGCGACCTCGATGTGCTGCTCGATGGCATGGAAGATGACCGTACGATTTCGGAAGAACTCGTCTATGGCGTCGAGAGCCTGAAATATTTCCGTAATTTCTATAACGGTAAGCGCGATTTGACCGGCGCCGACCGCACCCGTCTGGCGGCCTATGACGCTGCCTGGTGCCTGGAGCTCATCGAACTCGCACAGCGTGAACGCGCGGGTCGGCATTATCGGGCGTAGTGTAGAGCCTGTTGTGACAGAGGCTATTCCCCACTATGTGCGTTGGACAGAGCTTGTTTCTCGGGCTGTCCGGGAAGTTTTTATGTACCAGAGCTGCTGGTGGACGTTAGGGGTATTTGGACTGCTGTCGGGGCTGTTTGAGGTTGGGATGACCCAAGCAGTGACTGTACTTGGCACGTTGGCCGCTGTAGTTGTTCTGATACTAGCTACGTTGCTCTCTTGGGCTGCGTATTTTTTCTATAATGCTTTCTGGCTTTACGTTCTTTCTTACAATTATCCTAAATTTGATATGGGGCATTTTCTTTTAAGTGTGCGGAAGCTGATTAAGCCTTACGCTTGGATGGTCGTCATTTCCTCAGCGATTATGATCGTCTTGTTAGCGGGAGTAGTCGTCTTGCTTTTCGGATATGGCTTAAGAAGTCGTTCTGATTATTTACAGGCATTTCCGCTCGTTATTCTTTGCATGTGTGTTGTTCTTTCTACCTCAGTTTGGATGAGACTTTCCTTTTCGTGTGTTTCATTCATGAATGGCGATACAGCCGCGCTTAAAGTGGCTTGGCGAAGAACGAAAAATTATTGGTGGGATATGACCATGGCAGCAATAGTTTTCGGGATTCCATGCATAGCTCTGGAAATCTTTCTGAAATGGGCTGGCGTGCTGCAAATTAGTAGCGCTTTGCAGGAAGTGTTAACGTCTACTGCTGATGCCTCCTGCGCTAGCTTATTCATTGCTATACAAGTCCATGTTTATACAGCCGCAAAAACGGCAAACTTGCCCATGTCAGCACCCGTTGAATCGTTCTAAACCATCCCAGCTTATGATGTTGGGGTGGGGGAACTTGTTGGCCAAACTACTCCGTAGCGAAGGGAACATGTGCGGCGTCAAGGTCAATGCCACAAAGCTCTGCCCAGCGATTGCCTAAGGCCTTTGTTCCAAGGGGCTTACAGTCCCAAAGCCGCCCGTGCACCCCTGTAGTCCAACTGCTTCTTCATATCTTGGTTATCGACGACGGCATTGCCGGGCATCCAGCGGCTCGGCTTAATCACCGTGTTCACCACCTCGAAGCGTCCGGCTTCGCCGCGCCGTTCCGTCACTTCATAAGTCGCTTCGCGACCTTTTTCGTCCTTCGGTAACGTGACGGTGAAAGTGTCGAACGTAACCGGCCCGAACGTATGGGGCATCAAACTACCGAGAACCGGCACGCCTGGAATATGTTGGGCTTGGATCCCTGAAATCTTTGCGCCAAGTGGTTGGAAATGCTCCAATGCCGCTGTGCGCAATGCCAGCAGGCTAACCTCACGAGATTCGATATCTTGAACCGCAGAATTGGGTGCCATTATCATCTCCTTTGTAAACACGGTACCTACTATTGCGCAGCAAGGCTGACCCTGCAACGGTTTCGTAATCTGCGGGGGTACAGGTGGGGTATTTTTTGGCCTCAGCGCATATAAAAAGTCGGCACTGGCTGCCGAATCGTTCTAGGATGCCCTGCCATTCAGAGAGGTTCGCCATGTCCGGTCTTTTGACGCCTAATCCGGTTTACAAGCCCTTCCGTTACCCCTGGGCTTACGAAATGTGGCTCAAGCAGCAGCAGGTGCATTGGCTGCCGGAGGAAGTGCCGCTCGCCGATGACGTGAAAGACTGGCACCACAAGCTGAATGCCGGCGAGCGCAATCTGCTAACCCATATTTTCCGCTTCTTTACCCAAGCGGATGTGGAAGTGAACAACTGCTACATGAAGCATTATTCCCGCGTCTTTCAGCCCACGGAAGTGCAGATGATGCTGGCGGCCTTCTCGAACATGGAGACGATTCATATCGCCGCCTATTCGCATCTGCTCGATACCATCGGCATTCCCGAGGTCGAATATTCCGCGTTCCTGCGCTATAAGGAAATGAAGGATAAGTATGATTACATGCAGGGCTTCAACGTAAATAACCCGACGGAGATTGCCCGCACGCTGGCGGTGTTCGGCGCGTTCACGGAAGGGCTGCAGCTCTTTGCCTCGTTCGCGATTTTGATGAACTTCCCGCGCTTCAACAAGATGAAGGGCATGGGGCAGATCGTCACCTGGTCGGTGCGCGACGAGACGCTGCACACCTTGTCCATCATCCGCCTGTTCCGCACCTTCGTGGAAGAAAACAAGCATGTCTGGACCGAGAGCTTCCAGCGCGAGCTGTATCTCGCCTGCGACACGGTGGTTGACCATGAGGATGCCTTCATCGATCTGGCGTTCGAACTCGGCGGCGTCGAGGGCATGAATGCCGAAGATGTGAAATCCTATATCCGCTATATCGCCGACCGCCGATTGACCCAACTGGGGCTGCAGCCGATTTATCGGGTGGCAAAAAATCCGCTGCCCTGGATGGATGAAATCCTCAACGGTGCCGAGCACGCCAACTTCTTTGAGGCGCGCGCCACGGAATATTCCAAGGCGGCGACCAAGGGCAGTTGGGCCGAAGCCTTCGCCGATATGGACGCGGCTAAGTGAGGCGTTGCGGCAGGCTGGCGACACTCATGTTTTTGTGCAGCGCTGTCCCTTCGCCTGCATTGGCTTTGTCACCGGTCGCCTGCACGGAAATGGGCTGCGTCGATGGGCTCATGCTCAGTGTCGCGCCGGATTATCGCTGGCATTCCGGCGCATATGTCTTTCGCCTGAAACTGGATGGCCGTGCCGTAATTTGCCAAGGCAGTCTGCCACTCAAGGCTTGCGATATGCCGAGCCTGACTTGCGATGGCGTGGGCGTGATGATTACGGAGTCGGGCTGCGCCTTGCAGCCGGAGGCGCATGGTTTTGGCGATATCCAGATCAGCAGCGGGCCGCAACAGGTTGCTGTGAGCATCACCCGCGATGGCCAGACTATGGTCGATAAAACCGTGACGCCGACCTATCGCACGGCGCGCCCGAACGGGCCGCAATGCGAACCGGAATGTCGCCAGGCCAGTCTGCCACTCTTCGAGCAATGAGCTTCTTGCGTTTTGTTGGGCGTCTGCTGCGTAATGCGCTGCTCTTGCTGCTGGTGGCGGGGCTTGGCCTGTGGGGCTGGGTGGAGACAACGCGGCCAAAACTTGATACACTTCCTAAACTCCAGGATGGCGATTTGGTCTTTCAGACCATTCGCTCCCACCAGACCACCGCCATCATGCTGGCTTCGCATACCTGGCTCTCTCATGTCGGTATTGTGCGGCTGGCACTTGATGGCACGCCACACGTGGTCGAGGCGGTGGGGCCGGTACGCGAAATACCGCTCGACCGCTGGATTAAGCAGGGCATTGGCGCGCGGTTGCTCATTAAGCGCCTGCCGGATATGACCCGTGAACAGGCGCGCGGCGTGCTGGCCGCTGCTGAACGTTTTTACGGCAAGCCCTATGACTTCTTCTTTTTGCTGGATGATGACCGGATTTATTGCAGTGAGCTAGCCTATAAGGCGTTTCAGCAGGGCGCGGGGCTGAAGGTCGGTCTGGTGCAGAAGGTGGCGACGCTTGATCTGGAGAACTTTGCGGTCAAGCAATTGCTGCAGGAGCGCTGGGCGCTCGACCCGCTGTGCCAGACGCCAGAGACTAGCAGTTATGAAAAGTGTCTGCCTAAAATCAAGCAGCAGGATATTATTACGCCGGATGCGGTCGCACGGGACTCTAGGTTGCTAACGCTCTATAGCAACTATCCTTTTTAAAGCACGCGTTCGAGCAGTGGTGGTGCGGATTCACGCAAAAATCACACTGCCGATCATTGTCTTTCGATAGTAAATAAACCGCGCCAGCCCCATTGCCAACGCTTAAAAAAGCCTTAATCTGCCCTCCACGCCTGTATGCAACAACTTCCCTCAAAAAAATTTGGAGATAGATCCCATGACCCGCGCAGTATTTTTCCGTGTGGTAGCGCTTAGCGCTTTTGCTTTTTCAGTTCTGAACACGAGTGCGGTTCAAGCGGGACCTAATGACGCATTGATTTATTGGAATGGTAGCGGTGGTATTTTTGGCGATATAACCACTAATCTTTCGAACAAGCTCGTTGCCAGAGGCGCCACCCCAACTGCGGTTACTGTGCTGCCCGGCTCACTATCTCCGTATGGACAGGTTTGGGATAACCGTGCCTCGACTGCGCTCAATTCTGGAGAGCGCTCGCAATATCTCAGCTATCTGCAAACGGGTGGCACCATGTTTCTCATGGGTGAGAATTCTGGTTTTGGTGCATCACGTAACAGCTCTATTTTGACACTCCTTTCCGATGTTGGCGGCGGGTCTCTTACACTGATCGAT
>JAGOHT010000049.1 GCA_017996055.1 Alphaproteobacteria bacterium | reverse complement strand
TGCAGCACGGCGTTTTCATCAAGCTGCAGTGTCGCGCTGCCATTCACCACACTGTCCAGCGCCGCGAAACTGGGCGACAAAGCCAGCGCCGACGCCCACACGGCGGGGTTGAGCGCGCTAAACTGCGCCAGCAACGTCAGCGTACGTTCGCGCTTGTGATAATCGCCCTCCAGAAAGATATCGCCCGCCGTATTCGTGCCAATTAGCGCCCTCAGCTCGGCGCGTACCTGCAACTCAGCATGACGGCGAATAACGGTCAGCGCCGGCACCTGGAAGGAGGCCCAGTAGTCGGTTTTGCGCACCTGGTCGGCGATGATGAGCTGCACATTGGTGAGCCGCACCGCACCGACGCGCCCCAGCCCGAACCAGCCGCTATCCAGCTGCAGCACTTGCCGCACGATGTCCGTGATATCGGCCTGGGTTACGGTGCTTTCGCTCGGCGTCGCACTTTCCAGCGGTAGTTCGCCGAAGAGCAAATGGCCTTCCGCCGTGCGCGTCAGGCGCAGCGTGAAGTTGCGGCTGAAAATCTCCAGCGGCGCCAGCTGCCCACGCAACGGAGCGAGGAAGTTCAGCCCCAGCGCCAGCTGCGGCAATTCGGCGAGCAGGTGCGACTTGCCATCAAAAACGCGCACGGACGTCGTCACCAGCCGCAGCGCTTGGTCATCACGGTTCCAGGTAATCTGGGCGTGACCGATTTCGGTGCGGATGCCGGTCACCGGATTGCTGAGTAGTTGCGCCAGCTGCGGCGCGATGCTGTCGATAACAATCGGCCCCTGATTGGCGCGCCAGACCAGTAGCATCCCCAGCACAAAGACGATGCCGAGAATGGCGGCGAGCGCTTCCAGCGCCAGTTTCGTAGTGCGCTTTAGAGCGCGGTAGAGGACTTTATGCAAAGAAAACCACCGGTTAGAACACCATCTGGGCATTGTTTCTTCCAAGTGTAAGGCGTATGAATCCCTTGTGGCAAGCTGCCTTTTGTCACGCCAGAATAAGGAGTACCTTATGCCCGCTCGCAAGCCCACCACTGCTGTAAAGGCCAAGACCAAAGCCGCCCCCAAGGTGAAGACCGCTGCCAAGCCAAAGGCGGTTCCAGCCAAGCCCAGAGTGGTGAAGGCGAAGTCACCCGCCGCCCCGCCGGACGCGATGGTCGGGCAGCAGGTGCCCGACTTTAGCCTGCCGACCGTCGACGGCACGGTGAGCAGCGCGAAACTCAAGGGCAAGCCCTTCGTGCTCTATTTTTACCCGAAGGACGACACGCCCGGCTGCACCACCGAGGCCTGCGGCTTCCGCGATGCGTTGCCCGCCTTCAAGAAGCTGAAATCCACGGTCATCGGCGTGTCGCGCGATGGCGTGCAGAGCCATGCGAAATTCGCCGCGAAATTCAGCCTGCCCTTCCAGCTCGCCAGCGACGGCGAAGGCAAAGTGTTGGCTGCGTTCGGCGTCTGGGTCGAGAAAAGCATGTATGGCAGGAAATATATGGGCATTGACCGCGCCACCTTCCTGGTCGATGCCAGCGGTACCATCCGCGCGGTATGGCGCAAGGTGAGCGTCACCGGCCATGTTGAGGAAGTGCAGGCTGCACTCGCAGCGCTCTGAGGTCACATGACCATTCTCCCAGCCGATAGCGCCGGTATCGCGCAGGCCGCCGCGCTGTTGCGGGAGGGGCATTGCGTCGCCTTCCCGACCGAGACGGTCTATGGGCTGGGCGCGGATGCCACCAGCGATAGCGCCGTGGCGGCGATATATGCCATCAAGGCGCGGCCACAATTCAACCCGCTCATCGTTCATGTCGCGGAGGCGCGGCAGCTCGACAAGCTTGTGGTGTGGAACGATGCCGCGCGCGCCCTCGCCCATCGCTTTTGGCCGGGGCCGCTGACGCTGATTTTACCGGCAGCACCGCATTGTCCGGTTTCGCTGCTGGCGCGGGCGGGTTTGCCCAGTCTCGCCGTGCGCGTGCCGGATCATCAGGTGGCGCAGGCCCTGCTGACCGCCGTGGGTCGCCCCATTGCCGCGCCGAGCGCCAACCGATCCGGTCGCCTGAGCCCAACGACGCCGCTGCATGTGCAGCAGAGTTTGGGCGATGCCGTGCCGCTGATATTGGCGGGGGGTAAGACGCAGGTGGGAGTAGAATCGACGATTGTGGATTGCACAGTCAGCCCGCCGGTGCTGCTGCGCCAGGGCGGCACGAGTCAGGAGCAGATTGAGCAATGTCTGGGGCTGCAGCTGGACGCGATGGTGGCGCAGCGCAGCGCCGACCAGCCGACCGCACCAGGCCAGTTGGCGAGCCATTATGCGCCGCAGCACAAGCTGCGGCTGCGGGTGACCACGGCGCGGGACGATGAGGCCTTTTTGCTGTTTGGGCCGGAGTTGGGCTTGCGCGGAGGCAAGCTGCGGAAAAATTTAAGCCCTGATGGCGATTTGCACGCCGCCGCCGCTAATCTCTTCGCCTATCTGCACGAGATGGATTTAACGGACTGCAACGGCATCGCCGTGAGCACCATTCCCGATGTCGGGCTTGGCCGCGCGATCAATGACCGGTTGCGGCGGGCGGCGGCACCAGAACAGCCGACATGACGGCCCCAATCACGGTCACGCGCTGGCTGCCCTTCAAAGAGGCGCAGCTGTTCCCAAGAATTCCCTGGGGCTGGGTCAGGGAATTTCCCGACCCGTGCGACTGGCCGAGTTATCTGGATTGCATCGCGCCGGACACCGCGCCTTATGTGAGCGCCCTGCGCGAATCCATCATCGCGCAGAATATTCGCTTTGGCGGCGATTGGCACCAGAACGCCCAGAACGGCGCGGCGCTTTTCAGCGACGGAAAAAGCTTTTGCACCAGTATGCGTGCCTGGGGGCGGCTGCTCGCGGCCATCTGGACAAGCGAAGATGGTAGCAACTACCGCTATGTCGATTTCTATATGGATGGGGGGTGGGACAGCGTGCCGTGAATGTCCGTTTAGTGTTTGTTGATAGGTGGTGCTTTTTGATCTTGAGCTGACTTTTGAGGCCATTCAACGGCTTCATGTAGGAATTTGTTGAAGGCTCGATACGGAAAAGTTGATTTGAAGAAAGGGTCCATAATCCATGTCGGAATATTGTCCGAGAAAAGGATGCGGAGCGCTGGGCCATAAAATCGCTTCTCAAGCGAGTCTTTCCTGCCTTGTACCGGCTCCTCTTCGACAAATGTAGCGGGAATGTCTTTTTGCCAGAAAGTTGCTGTCGCCGTCTCTCTGTTCATGACATCAAATTTGAGGTTATAAGTGCCTCGTTCCGTTTGCTCAATGGCATAGGCAAACCATAGCCCTTGTTTGCTCCGGTTGACCCAAGCATTAAGCGACTGCACATTGTGTCCATTGCGCGCCACTAGTAGCTCTAAAACTGTTGAATAAGTGCCTTCACTTCTGAAAGTGCTTGCACTTCTGACCTTGAAGAACATGCACATACATCCGGCATGCCCCCCGACGGCCCACGGTAGGAACATCGGATCCTCAAATATTATCGGGAGTGGCTTCCACCATTCTTTCCCGGTAACAGGCTTGGGGTGCAGATCGATTGTCATTTCTTGGCCCAGAGCCACCTTCTCCCTGACTTCGTAGGTCGCTATCGGCGACGCTACTATCTGGTCATACAAAGCGGGAAGCGCCGGCAACAGCGCCAGAACAAATGCAAATATGATGCCTAGCGTTATATTCCATACTGGCCTTGTACTCAGGAACGAAGCTATACCCCAAGCTAGACAACAATTCATCATGACAGGGGCGATTCCGCCGATAAATGTGAACACAAAACCACCCAGGAATCCTGTGGCTGGATGCAGTGTTCCCAAAAATAACCCGCCCCATAACGCCGCGAGGAGGATGAGAATGAATGGATTGATGAATAGTCTCGGCGTCAGACGACTCATGCCTACTTCCCCATCACCACGGCGGGGAGGCGGTTCGCCATCAGCCCGCCCGGCCGCCAGATCATGATAAGCACCATGCCCGCGCCGAAGGCTAACATTCGGTATTGCTCCAGCTCGCGGAACAGTTCCGGCAGGCCGATAATAAACAGGGCTGCCAGCAATATCCCCAGCGGATGGCCGAGGCCGCCGAGGACGACGATGGCCAGCACGGTTGAGGTTTCGGCAAAGCTAAAACTCTCCGGACTAATGAAGCCCTGGCGCGCAGCGAAGAATGCTCCGCACAGCCCGGCGCAGAGCGCGCCCAGCATGTAGGCCGCGAGGCGGATTCGTGCGCGGTTGATGCCCATGGCGGCGCAGGCGATTTCATCCTCGCGCACGGCTTCCCACGCCCGCCCCAGCGGCAGGCGGCGCAGCGCCCAACCGAGCCAGCCGATGGCGGCCGCTAGTAGCAGCATGAGATAATACAAAAAGACCAGCCGCTGCTCCGGGCTGAACGACACATTGAAAAATTCGTGGAAGGTGGGCATGCCGCTCTTGCTCTTGGCGGCAAATTCCAGCCCGAACAGGCTGGGGCGCGGCACGCCTGAGATGCCGTTCGGCCCGCCGGTGATGGTGACAGCGTTGATGAGCACCAGGCGCGTGATTTCCGCAAAGCCGAGCGTGACAATGGCGAGGTAATCGCCGCGCAGGCGTAAAATCGGCCCGCCGATGAGGCCAGCCACCAGCGCCGCCATGCTGGCGGCCAGAGGCAGCGTGAGCCAGAAGCTGAAACCCGCATTCTGCGCCAGCAGCGCGCAGCTATAAGCGCCGATGGCATAAAAGGCGACATAGCCCAAATCGAGCAGACCGGCATAACCCACTACGATGTTCAGCCCATAGGCGAGCGCGGCATATGTCAGCACCATAATGAGCACATCGAGCACATAGCGGCTGCTGAAGGGCAGCCAGGGCAGCAGCAGCGCGGCCAACAGCATGAGCAGCAGCGCGGCGCTCGCCCCCCTGCCCGCGCCGAGCTTTTGCGTGAACGCCGCCGGCAACGCGAGGCCAGCTGAGAAGAATTTTTGCTTGAGGGCACTTAGCGCCAGCAGCGCACCGCCAGTCGTGCCGACAAAACGCAACAAGTCGGAGAGCGGCAGCCACAACGCCGCCAATCCACCCAGCGCAGCCAGCAGCGCGGTGCGCCCCGGCGCACGTGGCAGCAAGCCGCCGAGAATCCTGCCAGCAAAGACCATGACAACGGCAGCGGCAACCTCCGGCAGATGCGGCTCCAGCGACAAGCCGCCTGCGCCATCTACCGTGCGCAGCCCCAGCAAGGGTAGAAGCAGGATAAGGGCAATCAGCGCAGCCAAACCGGCATCGCGCAAGAGCGCGAAGCGCCAATTTTCTGCCTGCACGGTCGCGCTCATACCTTCTCGACCTCCGGCCGCCCCAAGAGACCGTTGGGTCGCACGATGAGGATGCCGATGAGGATGAGGAAGGCCGCGACATCCTTGTATTCCGTGCTGACATAGCCGGACCACAGCGCCTCAATCAGCCCGATGAGTAGCCCGCCGAGCATCGCGCCCGGCAGCGAGCCAATGCCGCCCAGCACCGCGGCGGTAAAGGCCTTCATGCCAGCCAGAAAGCCCATGTAAAAATCTGTGACACCGTAATAGAGCGTGACCATCATGCCCGCCACCGCCGCCAGCCCCGCGCCCAGCAAAAACGTCAGCGCAATAACTCTATCGACATTGATGCCGCAGAGACCGGCCATCACCTTGTCCTGCTCCGTCGCGCGCTGCGCCCGCCCCAGCGCCGTGCCGTGGATGACCCAGGTGAAGCCGGCCATAATCAGCGTGGTCAGCACGATGATGAAGAGCTGCAGATAAGACAGCGAGACGACGAAGCCATCTGCCCGCTCCCACAGATTAAACCCGCCGGGGAAGAGCGGCGGTAATGGTTTGACCCGCGCGCCTTGCACAATCTGCACATAATTCTGCAAAAAAATCGACATGCCGATGGCGGAGATGAGCGGTGCGAGACGGTTCGCGCCACGCAGGGGGCGATAGGCGACGCGCTCCACCGTCCAGCCATACAGCGCCGTAATGCCGACGCTGACCAGCAGCGCCACCAGCAGTGCCAGTGGCACGGCGGTGATGCCCATCAAACCGCAGAGCAGAAAGGTGATGACGGTGATGAAGGAGCCAATCATGAAAATTTCGCCATGAGCGAAATTAATCATGCCGATGATGCCGTAGACCATGGTGTAGCCGATGGCGATGAGCGCATAAATGGCACCGAGCGTGAGCCCGTTGATGAGCTGCTGTGCCAGATAGTCCATAATTATTTAGAGGCTTGCCGCTGGGCACAGGCACCGCTTTTGCTTTCTGCCGCCATGCTCGCCAAGCGCTCGGTTAGCGCTGCCTCGTTCAGTGCCGCAGCCTTCGCGACATCATCACGATAGGACAGGCAGAAGGTGGAAGGCGAAAGTTGCGCCAGCTTGATGGAGATTTCGTTGTGATAGTCCGTCCGCATCCGATCAACCTTGCTTGCCCCACCGCGCTGTTGCATCAGCAGCCGCTCGGCGTCCTTGATACGTTGCAGATGTGCCTGGGTGAAAGTCTGATAAGGCGTGGTGAGCGATTGGCCATCACCACCGCTGCGGCACGACAGCGTGATGACCATGAGATGGGAATGCAGCCGCACGAGCTGCTCAGCCTCCTGCCCCGGCGTGGGTGCGCAGGACGTCGCCAGTGCCGGAGGTGTGACCAGCGCAGCGAGCACGAGCCAGGCGGCGCATTTCAGCAGTGAACATTTCCCCAGGGAAGTTTTCATTGTCAATCCTTTAGCGGCTGGTCTAGCATGACGGGACGTCAGTTTTGATGATTTTGGCGGACGAAGCAAGCGGGAGATTTTTCGGGATGCTTTATTTCGGCGTGGACCTCGGCGGCACCAAGACCGAAACAATCGCCCTGACGGCGGACGGCAAAAAAGTCGGCGGTCGCCGTACCCCTTCGCCGCAGGGCGATTATGCCGCCACCATCCGCCACCTCGCTGCCGAAATCAAACTGCTGGAGCAAAGCGCGGGCGATAACGGCCTCGTCGGCGTCGGCATTCCGGGCACCGTCTCCGCCGCCACCGGTCTCGTGAAAAACGCCAATTCAAACTGGCTCAACGGTCAGGCGCTCGACCGCGACCTGGCGAACGCAATTGGCCGCGATGTGCGCGTGGCGAACGACGCCAACTGCCTCGCGCTCTCTGAAGCCACTGACGGCGCAGGCATGGGCAAGCGTATTGTTTGGGCGGTCATCCTCGGCACCGGCACAGGCTCAGGCATCGTGGTGGATGGCAAGGTGCTGCATGGCGGCAATGGCAATAGCGGCGAATATGGCCATATTCGCCTGCCCGATGCCAAACCGGATGAAACGCCTGGACCCATATGTTATTGCGGCAAGCAGGGCTGCGTTGAGACCTGGGTTTCCGGCCCCGGCCTCGCGGCAGACCACCAGCGCCGCACCGGCCAGAAAATGACCGCCGAACAAATCGCGGGGGCGGCGGCGGGAGGCGATGTGCTGGCGCGCGAAACGCTCGACCGTCATGTTGACCGGCTCGCGCGCAGCTTCGCTGTTGTTATCAACGTACTTGACCCCGATATCATCGTGCTGGGCGGCGGGCTTTCCAAAATGCCCCACCTTTTTACGGAACTGCCGAAGCGCATTTTGCCTTATCATTTCGCCGCCAACCCGCAGGAACAAGAACCCCTGCTCACCAGTTTCCGCCCCGCGCTGCATGGTGATGCCAGCGGTGTGCGTGGCGCGGCTTGGCTCTGGCGTGCTGACAATATCGCTGCGCGAGAAGCGCAGCTTGTGACAGGAGATAATCGCAATGGAATTCGACCAGAAGGTCCTCGCCGAAGTGCGGCGGGTCGTGAGCACAACTGACGACGCCAACAAAATCAATACCCACCTGCTGAGCATCATGGTCTGGTATCGCTCCAAATTATTGGAGCACCACCTGCTGCAACGTGCGGTGAATGACCGTTTCACGGTAACAGGCGGCGTGTTTCAGGGGCTGCAGATGCAGCTGCCTATTCATGCCGGTATCGCATTGCCGATGTTGCTCGGCAGCTACGAGAGCGAGCTGCACTCCTATGTCACGGCAGCCATCAAGCGTGGCTACGCGCATATCGTGAATATCGGCTGCGGCGACGGCTATTATTTGGTCGGTATGTTACGCCAGATGCCGAATGCGCGCGGCTTTGGCTATGACATTAACCCCGAAGCTCAAGCAGGTTGCCAACGCGCGGCGGAGAATAATGGCGTAAGTGACCGCGTCACGGTGGCAGGTGCTTTCGCGGGCGCGGATTTCGCGGCGCATCCTGTTGGGCAAACGCTCATTATCTGCGATATCGAAGGCGGCGAAGACGAACTGCTCGATCCGGTGCAGTTTCCGGCGCTCAAGGGTCATGATGTAATTGTCGAGCTGCATGAGGTTTACCGCGCGGGCATCACCGAACGGTTGCGCCAGCGATTTGCCGCGACGCATGATCTGACCTTCATCGACCACCAGCCCAAGCGTGCCAAGCTCCCCGAAGACATGCAGGGGCTTTCTGAACTTGACGATTATCTTTGCGTCTATGAAGGGCGCGGCGGGCCGACGCCATGGTTTGTGATGACGGTGAAGCGCTGAGCTTCGCAGCCCAACCGCGTAATCCACAAACCTAAAAAGCACCAGGCAGCGTCAAAAAGCGGTCTTTGCGAACACCGGTGCACAGCGCACATACTAGTGCGTGAGCACCGGAAGCGCAGGCAAGGCCGTTTTGCAGCCCTGCTTTATGCTTTTTATTTCTTACGCTCGAGTTGGCCGTGAATCTCCGCCAATTCATCCTGCACGACTTGCATCTGCTTCTTGGATGCCTCGGTCAGCACGTATTGGGTAGACTGCGCATCATGCTCGACTTCTTTGGTCAGGCAATCGAGATAGGCCTGGGTCTGCGCCGCATAAGCATTGTAAGCCTCGACGCGCGTATTCAAATCGTTCGCCATTGCTTCCGGGTCCGTCGGCAAGGCAGCAGGACGCTCCGGCTTGACGCACATGGTCGATTTCCAGCCACCACGGCCATCGCTATAGCTCAGGCTACCCGCAAATGCGGTGCTGGCCGTAAGGCTAAGGGCGGCAACACCAAGAATGAGAACGGAAGGGGTAAAGCGCATGACGGACTCCTTTTTGTATGACGAGTTTATGCTAGATACTAAATGAGACAGAATTGTGGTTCCGCCACGCGACACATTTAGCCGCGCTGTTTCAAGGCGTCTGCAACCAGAAAGGCAAGCTCTAACGCCTGGCTGGCATTGAGGCGGGGGTCGCAATGCGTATGATAGCGGTCGCCGAGATTATCCTCGACAATCTGCTGGGCGCCGCCGGTGCATTCCGTCACATCCTGTCCCGTCATTTCGAGATGGATGCCGCCCGGATAAACACCTTCAGCCCGGCAAATGGCGAAGAAATCTTTGACTTCAGAAAGAATGCTGTCAAACGGCCGCGTTTTATAGCCCGTTGCAGACGTGCGGGTATTACCATGCATTGGGTCAGAACACCAGACAACGTTGCGCCCGGCGGCTTTCACGGCACGAAGCAGCGGCGGCAGATGCGTCGCGATTTTTTCTGCGCCCATGCGGGTGATAAGCGTCAAACGCCCAGCTTCGTTCGCCGGATTAAGCAAATCACACAGCTTGAGCAGATCATCAACCGGCATCGAAGGGCCACATTTGAGGCCAATGGGATTCTTCACACCGCGGGCAAACTCAACATGCGCGCCATCGGGCTGCCGCGTGCGATCACCAATCCACAGCAGATGCGCCGACACGTCATACCAATCGCCAGTCGTGCTATCAACACGGGTCAGCCCTTGTTCATAAGGCAAGAGCAAGGCCTCATGCGCCGTGTAAAAATCCGTTTCGCGGATTTGTGGCACGGTTGCGCCGGTCATGCCGCAGGCAGCCATAAAGCCTAGCGTTTCATCAAGCCGCCGTGCCAAATCTTCATAGCGCGCGCCTTGCGGGCTGTTGGCCACGAAATCGAGGTTCCAGCGATGCACTTCATTCAAATCGGCGTAACCGCCTTGCGCGAAAGCACGCAGCAGGTTGAGCGTCGCGGCAGACTGGTTATAGACTTCCAGCATCCGCTTCGGATCCGGCACCCGGGCTTCGGTGGTGAACTCCAGCCCATTGATGATATCGCCGCGATAGCTCGGCAGCGTAACACCATTGCGGGTTTCATTATCATCAGAGCGCGGCTTGGCGAATTGCCCCGCCACCCGGCCAACTTTCACAACGGGCGTCGCACCAGCAAAGGTGAGCACAATCGCCATCTGCAGCACGACGCGGAACAGGCTGCGGATATTGACCGCCGCGAATTCGCTGAAGCTCTCAGCGCAGTCGCCGCCCATGAACAAGAAGCCTTCGCCCTGCGTCACGCCCGCCAAGGCTTTTTTCAGGCGCCGCGCCTCCCCGGCAAATACCAGCGGCGGCATACGCGCCAGGCGCTGCTCGACAGCGGCAACTGCCGCAGCATCTGGATAAGTCGGCTGCTGCTTGGCAGGCTTCGCCCGCCAGCTGTCCGGAGACCAGTCGGCGGCGGCAGGGGAAGGCTTTACGTTCGGCGCATTCATTTTCAAAACTCAAAAGCGGATTACGGCCCATCTTTTTACTCGACTGTAACGCTCTTGGCTAGATTTCTCGGCTGGTCAACATCCGTGCCCTTGGCAACCGCAGTATAATAGGCCAAAAGCTGCAGCGGCACGGCATATAGCATAGGCATAACCGCACTATCCGCCACCGGCAAAGCCAGGGTGCGGAAGGGTTTGCAGCCCAATTGGTCAACCGTCCGTCCCTCCGTCAACACAATGGCCTGCGCCCCGCGCGCCACTACTTCCTGTAGGTTGGAGGCAGTTTTGTCGAACAGGGCATCATGCGGCGCGAGCACCACCACCGGCATCGCTTCATCAATCAGCGCGATGGGTCCATGCTTCAGCTCACCAGCGGCGAAACCTTCGGCATGAATATAAGAGACTTCCTTCAGCTTCAGCGCGCCTTCCAGTGCCAGCGGGTAAAGCTGGCCACGCCCCAGGAAAATCACATCTCGCTTTTCCGCGATATCGAGCGCTAGCTGCTGCACGCGATCATGTTGTTGCAGCAGGGTGTTGATCTGCGCCGGCAGCTCACGCATCGCCTGGATAATTTCCGCCGCGCGTGCAGCACTCAGCTTACCGCGCGCCTGCCCCGCCGCAATGGCAAGGCTGAGCAAAACGATGAGCTGGGTACTGAAGGCTTTGGTCGAAGCTACGCCAATTTCTGGCCCCGCCAGCGTCGGCACCACCACATCGGCCTGCCGTGCGATGGAGCTTTGCGGCACATTAACTACCGCCATGATTTTCTGCCCCTGCGCCTTGGCATAGGCAATGCCCGCCAGCGTATCCGCGGTTTCGCCGGACTGCGAAATGGCGAGGGTCACACCATCCTTGAGTAAAGGCGCACCGCGATAGCGGAACTCGGACGCGATGTCGATCTCGACCGGCAGGCCAGCCAGCTGCTCAAACCAGTATTTGCCGACCATCCCGGCGTAATAAGCGGTGCCGCAACCAACAATGGTCAAGCGACTAACCTTTTCCCATTCAAAAGGTAGCTCGGGCAGTGCCACCTGCCCGTCTGGCGCAATCAGCGCGCTCAGCGTATCGCCAATGACAGCGGGCTGCTCGAAGATTTCCTTGAGCATGAAATGGCGATATTGCCCCTTGCCGATGAGTGCGCCGGAAAGCGCCGTTTGCTGCACCGCGCGCTGGACCGGATTATTCTGCGCATCATGGAACTGCGCCTTGCCGGGCTGCAACTCGACCCAATCGCCCTCTTCCAAATAGCTGATACGGTTGGTCAGCGGCGCCAGCGCCAAAGCATCAGACCCTAAATACATTTCGCCATCGCCATAGCCGACCGCGAGTGGTGAGCCGCGTCGCGCCCCGATAAGCAGCTTATGCTGTCCCTTAAACAGGATGCCAAGGGCGAATGCGCCCTCAAGCCGCGCCAGCGTCGCCGCCGTCGCCTGCTGTGGCGTCATTCCCTGCTTGAGATAGTCGGTAAGCAACTGCGCGATGGTTTCCGTATCGGTCTCGGAGGTAAAGCGATATTGCTTCTGCTCTAGTTCGGTGCGGAGCGTGCGGTAATTCTCGATGATACCGTTATGCACAACGGCGACTAAATCGGTGGCGTGGGGATGGGCGTTATTCTCGTTGGGACGCCCATGCGTCGCCCAGCGGGTATGGCCGATGCCAATCGTTCCGGCCAACGGTTCTTGTTTCAGACGCTCGACGAGATTGGCCAGCTTGCCTTCGGCACGGCGACGCTCGATTTTATCGCCGACCAGCGTGGCGATGCCCGCGCTGTCATAGCCGCGATATTCCAGACGCCGTAATCCTTCGACCAAAGCATCGGCCACGGGTCTATCCGCCAGAATTCCGACAATACCGCACATGCAAATCACTCCAACTTGGTTTGGCTGAATCGCCGCCGCTTTTTCTGCACTTAGCCATAACCGATTTATCGCCGCACACAAGCCAGCCCCGACTCAATTCGCGTGACGGTATGTTACGTAATATTTACAAAACGCCAGATGCTGATATTGGCAACGCCATAGTTACGCACCAGCTGAGGGCGAAATTGCGGCGGCAATGTGGGCTTTTCGTCGCGTGCGGTTTCCAACGCCAGCAACGCATCTGGCGCAACCCACCCGTGCGCGATGAGGGCAGGAATAATTTTTTCAGGCCAGCCCTGATGATAGGGTGGATCGCAGAAGAGCAAGTTACAGCCTTGTCCGGCACGCGGTGGTGCGGCGGCATCGCCGCGCAGGATTTTGCATAGTGACTGCACCCCGAGTGCCGCGATGTTCTGCTTGATAGCGGCAATGGCCGCCGGTTCCGATTCCATAAAAGTGATGGCGGCTGCACCGCGTGATAGCGCCTCCAGCCCCAGCGCGCCGGTGCCTGCACAAACATCAAGCACCAGTGTCCCGACCAGCGCTTCCTTGCCCCAATCCTGATGCTGTAAAATAT
>JAGOHT010000048.1 GCA_017996055.1 Alphaproteobacteria bacterium | reverse complement strand
GCCTTATCCTGGCTCCACTCGGCATCCAGCCGCACGAGGTACTTGAACGGGTCGCCCCCGGCCTGCGCCAAGCCGTGCCCCTGGGGCAGGTGCGGGCGACTCTACCCGCGCTCTGGCAGGATACGACGCTGGTGGCCGCACCTTTTTATGGCAAGGGCGCGGCCTGGCTGACCTGCCGCCTCCTAATCACCTGATATGCAGTCCTTTTTCCTGGAGGGACGAGAAAACAGGGTTTTGCGGACTCCGCTTGTATCCGTATGGATTCGTATTATCTTAAGCTTTGTTGCGCTATCGTTAAACCTGAGCGCTTTGTTGCAGCAACCCCAGAGGCTTCCTTGAATCAATTCGGCAAAAACCTGGCGATGTGGATTGTCGTCGCCTTGTTCCTAGTTTTCTTGACGCGGATGTTCCAGGAGCCCGCTGCGCCGGTCAGCCCGCCGGTGGCTTTCTCCGATTTCATGGCCAAGGTGCAGGATGGTGCAGTCACAGACGCAGCTATCCGTGGCAGAGCGATCATTTATCACCTCAAGGATGCTCCCAACGGACAGGGGGAATACCTGACCTATGTGCCGGAAGGGGCGACTGTCGTTGACAAGTTGCTGGAAAAGAAAGTCCGGGTTGTTGTTAAGCAGGAAGATAATGGCAATTCAAATCTCATCATGCTGCTGGTGAACTGGCTGCCGATGTTCCTCTTCGTCGGCATGCTGTTTTATCTTATGCGGCAGATGCAGTCGGGTAGCGGCAAAGCCATGGGCTTCGGCAAAAGTCGGGCGCGCTTGCTGACCGAAAAGACCGGTCGTGTCATGTTTGATGATGTCGCCGGTATCGACGAAGCTAAGCAGGAGTTGCAGGAGGTTGTCGAATTTTTGCGCGATCCGCAGAAGTTCCAGCGCCTGGGCGGCAAGATTCCGAAGGGCGTGCTGCTCGTTGGCCCCCCTGGCACGGGTAAGACGCTGACCGCGCGCGCGGTGGCGGGCGAAGCCAACGTGCCGTTCTTCACCATCTCCGGTTCGGACTTCGTGGAAATGTTTGTCGGCGTCGGCGCGAGCCGCGTCCGTGACATGTTTGAACAGGCCAAAAAACACGCGCCCTGCATTGTCTTCATCGACGAAATCGATGCGGTCGGTCGGCATCGTGGCGCGGGGCTGGGTGGCGGCAATGACGAGCGGGAACAGACGCTCAATCAGCTGCTGGTCGAGATGGATGGGTTTGAGGCGAATGAGGGCGTTATTCTTATCGCCGCGACCAACCGTCCGGATGTGCTTGACCCGGCCTTACTCCGCCCAGGGCGCTTCGACCGTCAAGTTGTGGTGCCGAACCCCGATATTCTGGGTCGCGAGAAAATCCTCAAGGTCCATATGCGGAAAGTGCCGTTGGGCGCGGACGTCGATGCCAAGGTAATTGCTCGTGGGACGCCTGGTTTCTCCGGCGCTGACCTCGCCAATCTGGTGAATGAAGCGGCACTGATGGCGGCGCGCGGTAATAAAAATCTCGTCACTATGCATGATTTCGAGCAGGCTAAAGATAAGGTCATGATGGGCGCGGAGCGCAAATCCATGGTTATGACCGAGAAGGAAAAAGAGCTAACGGCCTATCACGAGGCTGGTCATGCCATCGTTGGCCTGCATGTGCCGCAGAATGATCCGGTGCATAAGGTAACGATTATTCCGCGTGGCCGCGCGTTGGGCGTGACCTTCTTTTTGCCGGAACGCGATAAGCTGAGCCAGAGCAAGACCGAGCTGGAGTCGCGCTTGGCCATGATGTTTGGTGGGCGTATCGCAGAAGAGCTGATTTTTGGCTATGAGAATGTCACGACGGGAGCGGGAGGCGATATCCAGCAGGCCACCAGCGTCGCGCGGCGCATGGTCACAGAATTCGGCATGTCTGAGAAACTAGGTCGCGTGCGCTATAGTGCGAATGAGCAGGAAGTCTTCCTCGGTCATTCGGTTTCGCAGCAGAAAAATATTTCAGAAGCTACCGCTGATCTTATCGACAAAGAAGTGCGCCGGTTGATTGAAGAAGGTGAGGCAACGGCACGCCGGATTTTGACCGAGCATCTTGCCGATCTGCATAAAGTCGCGAAGGCGCTACTGGAGTACGAGACACTCAGTGGTGATGAAGTGCGGGCCCTGTTGCGTGGTGAAGAAATCCGCCGCGACGACCCCGAAAATCCGCCCAAGGCGCCACCGGCTGTTGTCAGCAAGAAGACCTCGGTGCCGGTCAGCAGCAAGCCGGTGGATGATATCCCGCCGGGTACAGCACCGTTACCAACCTAGTCTAACTTAGCCGACCACATACATAAAGAGTGGTTTACCATTGCGGTCGACATTCTTTGTCGGACGCGGCTGTAAGCCGTTTGGGCTCTCGAATCCCTTTGGATTATGCATATAGACTACGGCGACTGATCCGGGGGCTTGCTCGCGCAGCGTGATTGCGGCGGCGATGGCGAAACCGGCCGTATCGCGTGCTGGCCAAACCTGGGCGGGCACATCGGCAGGTAAGCCGAGGCGTTCGGCCTTTTCCCCGGTTGCGGGAGGCAGTAATATTGCTGGCACGTAACGGTAAGGGTCGGCTGCCGAGCCGGGTGCGATGTCGATGGTTACGGATTTCTGGGCTGGGTTGCTCATGATTGGGCGTCCTCGTTTAGTTCACGATACACATTGAAACCGGCTTGCCACTTTTGCTCCGCAGATTGGTTGGGTGCGACCGCAAGGGGCTGCCGGTGGTGCTTGTACGCCCTGCGGCGGCATTATGTTCGAAATAGAGAACCGGAACCGAACCTGGGCGTTGGGCGCAGAGCGCTTGAGCGGCGGCGAGCGCCATTTCCAAACTCGCAGTCGGCGCGGCGCTGGCATGAGGAGCGTAAGGCGAAACGCCACTTGCAGCACGGTCGAGATCGGCCAACACAAGTGCGCCGGGCACGAAGGGTTTTTGGGCTGTCGGGGAGGGTTGAAGCGTACTCATGAAGCCTCGCTGCGGGTTGGTGGTTACTCCGTTACCCTAGCCGGAAATCCTGAAACTAAATAAAACTCATGTCCGCTGGTTCGGTGCGCGCGGCGGTTCGGTTAACGGCGCGCCGGGTCTCCGTTCCGACCGGCTCTGAATCGGTGCTTTCACTTTCAAACGCATGGGCGTAAGAAGGCATTATCTTGAACCCCTTAGCGCTGGTTTGGTCATGAAATTTCGTTTTCCTATCGTCATCATTGATGAAGATTTGCGCTCCGAGAATGCCAGCGGTCTTGGCATCCGCTCCTTCGCCAAGGCGCTGGAGGAAGAGGGGATGGAAGTGCTGGGCGTCACCAGCTATGGCGATTTGTCATCTTTCGCGCAGCAGCAGAGCCGCGCTTCAGCCTTTGTATTGTCGATTGACGATGAAGAATTCACGCCGGGGCCGGAGCTTGACCCCGCCGTTTTGAATCTGCGTAAGTTCATCGAGGAAATTCGCTTCCGCAATCGCGATATCCCGATTTACCTTTATGGTGAGACGCGCACGGCGCGCCATATTCCGAACGATATTTTGCGCGAGCTGCACGGCTTCATTCATATGTATGAGGATACGCCGGAGTTCGTCGCCCGCCACATTATCCGCGAGGCGAAGAATTATCTGGCCGGTCTCGCGCCGCCCTTCTTCCGCGCACTCACCCATTATGCGCAGGATGGCTCTTATTCTTGGCACTGTCCGGGTCACTCTGGCGGTGTCGCATTTTTGAAGAGTCCGGTGGGGCAGATGTTCCACCAGTTCTTCGGCGAGAATATGCTGCGCGCCGACGTCTGTAATTCGGTCGATGAGTTGGGTCAGTTGCTTGACCACACAGGACCTGTCGCGGCGAGCGAGCGCAATGCGGCGCGCATCTTCAATGCCGACCATTGCTTCTTCGTCACCAACGGCACCTCGACTTCGAACAAAATCGTCTGGCATTCCACGGTTGCTCCTGACGATATCGTTCTGGTGGATCGCAATTGCCATAAGTCGATTTTGCACGCCATCACCATGACGGGCGCGGTGCCAGTGTTTTTGACGCCGACACGCAACCATCTCGGCATCATCGGCCCGATTCCGCAGAGCGAGTTCAAGCCGGAAAACATCAAGAAGAAAATTGCTGCGCACCCTTTCGCGCGCAAGGATGGCCGCCAGCCGCGGATTTTGACCATCACGCAAAGCACATATGATGGTGTGGTCTATAATGTCGAAATGCTCAAACACATGCTCGGCGAAACCGTGCATGCGCTGCATTTTGACGAAGCTTGGCTGCCACATGCCACCTTCCACGAATTTTATCGCGACATGCATGCCATCGGCAAAGACCGCCCTCGCATGAAAAACACGCCGATCTTCGCTACACATTCCACACACAAGCTACTCGCCGGTATTTCACAGGCATCGCAGATTCTGATTCAAGATGCGGCGTCGCATCAACTCGATAAGAATCTTTTCAACGAAGCCTATCTGATGCATACCTCGACCTCTCCGCAATATGCTATCATTGCCTCGTGCGATGTCGCGGCGGCGATGATGGAGCCACCGGGCGGCACTGCGCTGGTTGAAGAATCCATACTGGAAGCACTCGATTTCCGCCGTGCAATGCGCAAGGTCGATGCCGAGTTCGGCGATGATTGGTGGTTCAAGGTCTGGGGTCCCGACCATCTTGTCGAGGAAGGTATCGGCAAGCGGGAAGACTGGCTGCTCGCGCCAGGCGCGAAATGGCACGGTTTCGGTAAGCTGGCGACCGGCTTCAATATGCTCGACCCGATTAAGGCGACGATTATTACGCCAGGGCTCGATGTCTCCGGTGAGTTTGCCAAGGTCGGGATTCCGGCCGGTATCGTCACGAAATATCTCGCTGAGCATGGCGTCATCGTCGAGAAGACGGGGCTCTATTCGTTCTTCATTATGTTCACCATCGGCATCACCAAAGGGCGATGGAATACGCTGGTGGCCTCGTTGCAACAATTTAAAGACGATTATGACAAGAACCAGCCCATCTGGCGGGTGATGCCGGAATTTTGCGCGCAGCAACCGCGCTATGAGAAAATCGGTCTCAAGGATTTGTGCCAGCAGATTCACGATATGTATGGCGCCGCCAATATCGCGCGGTTGACGACGCAAATGTATCTTTCCGAAATGGAGCCGGCGATGAAGCCGTCCGATGCTTTTGCCAAATTGGCGCATGGTCTCGTCGAGCGGGTACCGATTGACGAGCTGGAAGGCCGCGTCACCAGCGTGCTGCTGACGCCTTATCCGCCCGGGATTCCGCTGCTAATTCCAGGCGAACGCTTCAACCGCACGATTGTCGAATATCTACAATTCGCGCGTGATTTCAATGCGCGCTTCCCCGGCTTTGAGGCAGATATTCACGGTCTTGTCGAGACCGAGGTTGACGGCAAAGCCTTTTACTATGTGGATTGCGTCGCGACATGAGGCCGGCGGGTGTCCGCGCGATCAATCTCAAATCGCGGTGGCGCCGATTAGGCTGGGCAGGCTGGGCCATCATTTTCGTAGGCAGCGCTTTCGTGCTCAACCCGATGAGCCAGCTCTGGATCGGCCAGCTCAATGATTCCGATGATTATATGCGGCTCGCCCGTGTGCTGGATCTTCTGAACGGACAAGGCTGGCATGATTTGCATCAGCCGCGCTTGAGCCCGGGCGATAGCTTTGTTCTCCCCTGGTCGCGTTTAGTCGATGTGCCGTTGGTGCTCGCCACGCTGCTCTTGACGCCGCTTATCGGCCTGATGCCCGCGTCGGGCGTCGCGGCCTTCCTGGTGCCGCTACTCTGGCTGTTTGCCTTCTGCTGCATCGTGCCGCTCCTTGGTCGCGGTATCCTGCCCAACAAACGGGGCTGGGTGCTGGTGGTTTTAACGTTCGGCAATCTCTGTATTTTGCGCGAGCTGCGGCCTTTACGTATTGATCATCACGGCGTGCAGCTTCTCTTTGCGCTCATTGGCTTGGTGACGCTACGGTTCTATCTTTTACAGCCACATTGGCGCTGGCGTGCGCTGACGGGTCTTATTGCTGCCTGTGGTTTGGCGGTGGGGGCGGAGAGTTTCTTGTGGCTCACGCTCGCCGCTGTTTATATCGCACTCGACGCGGCTTGGCGGGGCATGACGGTGCGGCGTGATGCGCAAGCTTTTTCTGCTGCTCTGCTGGTCGGGTTGCTGGTCTTATTGCCGATCGTCCGCCCTCCCGCCGACTGGCTAGCGCATGATATGGCTTTGCCCGGGCTGCCGCATCTTTTGTTGGCCAGCATCATGCTGGGCACATTCATGATTTTGCAGCGCTATGGGGGCGGTCGTTGGCGCGCGTTGCTCCTGCTCTGCGGCATGGGCAGTGTGGGGAGTGTCACTCTGCTGGTGCTGGTGCCGGAGTTGCGCGCTGGCATATATGGCGGCACGATGGGGGCTGATAATCAGAAAATTATCTTGGGCTCTGTGCTGGAAGCTAAGTCCTTTGTCGCGCGCATGGCTGCCTTTAGTTGGACACACGCCGATATCGCGCGCTTCTGGCCTTTGGTAGCGCATAATATTATGCTGCCTCTCCTGGGACTATTGAGTCTGAGTGTCACCATCACGATGGCTTTGCGACATCGTGCGCTGCGGCAACAGCAACTCTGGTTGCTGCAAGCCTGGTTCCTGCTGCCGACGTTGGCGCTGGCGCTTTTTTGGCAGTCACGCGTCATTTATTACGCGGCCCTGTTCGCGTTGCCGTCGCTCGCCTGGATGACCGTGACGATTGGGCGTTGGGGGGCGCAAAAACTGCCCGTACCCTATTTGCGCTGGAGTGCGCTGGGTGTGGTGCTCGCGCTGCCTGCTGTGATGATTGCGAGCGCCGACATCGTGCAAGGTGCGCGACCGGTTCAAGCGCTGCTTTATCCATCCTGGTTTGTCGCTAGCCCCTGTGACTTTCGTGCGCTGGCTGATGCGCTCAATGAAAAAAAGCTGTTTGGGGAACAGCCGATCAATGTGATAGGGAGCATGACTGGCGGGGCGGAACTGCTGTATCGCACACCGCATCGGGTCTTCTCCGCGCCTTATGATGTTAGCGGCAACGCGCTGGCGCGGCAATTCTTCGGCAACCGTGATCTGGGCGCAGCCTATCAACTGGCTCGGATGCATCAGATTGGCGCGGTTTTCATGTGCGATGGCTATGCTAAAGCCTTTTTGCCGGATGCTGGGGCAGAGCAGGCCGCTGCTGCCGCAGGGGTGCTGCTAGCGCAGTCCCAACCGGTGCCTCCCGAAATTGCTGCTGACCGTGTGCTGATCGATTACGTGATGCAGGGCGATGGGCCAGATTGGCTAGAGCCGATTCCGTTGCCGCAGCCCAATTTACGACTCTATCGGGTGCATTTGCCGCCGCCGCCGTAATCCGGTAGCTTGGGGTGAAGGAGAATCATATGACCGAACGCAAGCTTTTCGGCACCGATGGTATTCGCGGCGCGGCAAATTCCGAGCCAATGACGGCGGAGACCATGATGCGGGTGGCGCAAGCCGCCGCCGCGGTATTTCGGCGCGGCAATTATCGCCATCGTGTTGTCATCGGCAAGGATACGCGCCTCTCTGGTTATTTGCTGGAACCGGCGCTAACCACCGGCTTCATCAGCATGGGCATGGATGTAATTTTATTGGGGCCTTTGCCGACTCCGGCGGTGGCCATGCTGACGACGAGCTTGCGCGCCGATCTTGGTGTGATGATTTCGGCTTCGCACAATCCTTATCCCGACAATGGCGTGAAGTTTTTCGGGCCTGATGGTTTTAAGCTTTCGGATGCCATCGAGGCGCAGATCGAGGCGCTGGTGGCGACGCCGGAGCAGCTCAAGCCCGTGCCGTCGGCGGAGCTGGGGCGCGCCAGCCGGCTTGATGATGCGCTGGGGCGTTATGTCGAATGGGTCAAAAGTACTTTTCCGCGCGGGCAGAATCTCGATGGGCTGAAGATCGTTGTCGATTGTGCCAATGGTGCGGCTTACCGCACGGCACCCACGGTATTGTGGGAACTCGGCGCGCAGGTCATACCGGTGGCGGTGACGCCGGATGGTAAGAATATCAATGACCGTTGCGGCGCGACGGCACCGCAGTTGATGCAGGAAAGCGTCGTGCTGCACGGGGCGGATATCGGTATTGCGCTTGACGGTGATGCCGACCGACTGATTGTTGCCGATGAAACAGGTCGGAAGATTGACGGTGATCAGCTGATGGCGCTGATTGCAAAGGACTGGGCGGAGAGCGGCCGTTTGCGCGGCAATGCGGTGGTGGCTACGGTCATGTCCAATCTGGGGCTTGAGCGGTTTTTGGCAGCGCAGAAAATCGGCTTGCGGCGTACGCCGGTTGGTGACCGCTATGTGCTGGAAGAAATGCGCCGGACCGATTGTAACGTCGGTGGTGAGCAATCCGGCCATATGCTGCTGTCGGATTTTGCAACTTCGGGCGATGCGCTCATCGCTGCCTTGCAGGTGCTGTCAGCTGTAAAACGCCAGGGGCGCCTGGCGAGTGCCGTGCTCAATCTCTTCGCGCCCTTGCCGCAAGTGCTGCACAATGTGCGCGTCGCGCCGCAAGTACTTGACCAGCCGCAGGTCACCGCCGCGATTGCGGCGGCAGAGAAAACGCTCAATGGCCATGGCCGTTTGCTCATTCGTCGCTCTGGCACTGAGCCGGTGGTGCGAGTAATGGCGGAAGGCGAAGATGAGGCGCTGATACGTCGTCTTGTCGATGAGCTCTGCCAAACCTTGCAGGCAGCTTGATGAGTCTACCGCATACGGAGCGGCATATTGCGACCAGCGCTGTGTTACGCGACGCCGTCATCGGCTTGGCCGATGGTCTGACGGTGCCCTTCGCCCTCGCTGCTGGTTTGAGTGGTGCTGTGGCAGGCACCGGGTTGATTGTGACGGCGGGGGTCGCGGAAATTGCCGCTGGGGCTATCGCGATGGGGCTGGGCGGTTATCTCGCGGCGCGCACCGAGTCCGAACATTATGCGGCGGAGCGCCATCGCGAAGAGCTGGAAATCGCCGAAATTCCGGATGAAGAAGCGCGCGAGGTGGCTGCCATTTTGCAGCAATATGGGCTGCAACCGTCACAGGCCGCGATTGTCGTGCAGGGTTTACGACAAGATCCACGTGCCTGGGTTGATTTTATGATGCGTTTTGAACTTGGGTTAGAAGCGCCCGACCCCAAGCGCCTACTGCAAAGCCCGCTTACCATTGGTGGCGCATACATCGTCGGTGGCCTTATTCCGTTATCGCCCTATATCTTTACGAACTCGGTGAGCGTGGCCTTGGGTGTTTCTGTCGGGATGACCTTGATTGCGCTGCTCCTCTTCGGTGCGGCTAAAGGTTATTTTACCGGTGTCAAACCGTTGCGTGCGGCGCTGCAAACCATGTTCATCGGCGCTGCAGCAGCGGCGGTGGCGTATGGGGCAGCCAAGTTACTGGGATAACGCAAGGTTTGTGCGCTGTGCGCCGCTCTGCTGCATGGCACAAATGCCACAAAAGACTGAAAAGGGCGGCAAGTTGCACCGGGGGCTTGCCGGAAAATTAATGATTGTTAGGCTAAACTCGTGGCGAATCAGTGCCCAACCGTGGTACTTGGTTAAGCGGGCTCAAAGCGAGCTGCATGCGGGTGGGCTGTTCGGCGCGGTGGCGCGACTCGATGTGTGATAGAGAAGCGTTGCGTGTCCCGTTGTGAGGAGCGTGACCTTGACTGTATCGCTGGAATCTTGTCCGAGTTTGGTCTTAAACGCCGATTTTCGTCCTCTGAGTTATTACCCGCTTTCGCTCTGGTCCTGGCAGGACACGGTGAAGGCGGTATTTCTGGAGCGAGTCAGCATCCTCTCGGAATATGAGCGCGAAGTGCATGCGCCGAATTTCACCATGCGGCTGCCCAGCGTCATCGCGCTCAAGGAATATATCCCGACCTCGCGCTTCCCGGCCTTCACTCGGTTCAATGTCTTTTTGCGCGACGGCTTCCGTTGCCAATATTGCCAGGTGCAGAGGCCGACGCCGGAACTGACCTTCGACCATGTGGTGCCGCGCTCGCGCGGCGGTCGCACGGTTTGGGACAATGTGGTGACCGCTTGCACCAAGTGTAACTTGCGGAAGGGCAGCTGGCTGCCGAGCGAGTGTGGCATGTACCCGCGCAATCGGCCGGAGCGGCCCAGCAGCTTCCTGTTGCAGGAGAATGGCCGGGCTTTCCCGCCCAATTACCTCCATGAGAGCTGGCGCGACTATCTCTATTGGGATAGCGAGCTGGAAACCGCCTGATTTACCAACATTTTTCTATGTTTGGGCGGAATGTTTTGCCGTTTGCGCCTTGCCGTGGGCGTGATAAATTACTGACCTCATTCATGGGGTTTTGGAATGCCGCTCGCGCTCGTGTCATTAGCCTTTCAGGGGCTGTTCGCAATTCATGCCTGGCGCACGGGGCGTGACCGTTTCTGGATTTACATACTGCTGATTTTTCCGGTCGTTGGCTGCCTTGTCTATTTCTTCGCCGAGATTTTACCGGATATGATTCGTGGCAAGGAAATGCAGGATCTGCGCCGCTGGTGGGAACTTAAGAAAGACCCGGACAAGGAAATGAACGCCGCTCATGCGGCGCTCGCAATGACGCCGACCGTTACTAACCGCCTCAAGCTGGCACAGGTGCTGATGAAGCGGCAAGATTTCTCCGGCGTGGTAACGACGCTGACGCCGGCGCTCGATGGGCATTTTGCTGATGACCCGGCAGTGCTGGAGGGGCTCGCTTACGCCTATTATTATAAAAAGGACTATCCGCAAGCGCTGAATTTCGCCGAGAAAATTTGCAATCACGAGAACTGGTTGCCGAAAGACTATATCAAATTATTACGGGCGCAGATATTTCAGGTGATGGGGCAGAATGATGCGGCCAAGGCGGCCTATGCTGAGCTCATCAAGATTTACAGTGGCGAAGAGGCGCGCATTGAATATGCGCGGCTACTTAATCAGCTCGGCGACCATGTGGCGGCGCAAGAGCTCTATGCCGATATCGTGCGCCGCGCGCCGCACACGCCGCAGCATTATCAGGTGGCGCAAAAGCGCTGGATTGACGAAGCGCGTGGCGCGCTTAAGCAGTAGCCTTAAGCGGATTATTCCTGCGGTAGGCTGAAGCGGTAGGGACGCGGCTGCGGCAGTTCTGGCTTGCCGAAAAACACGATAAGCGCCGTGAAGATCGCACAGCAAAGCGCAAAGAAAAGATTCCAGGTGGCCATCGAAAGCCCGATGAAGGTCCAGCTAATCTCGCCGCATTGCGCGACGGGACTGGCAAGCAGCGCTGAACGCAGGCCGGAAGCGTCGGTGACAGCTTTGGTCTGGATTGTGCAGCCGGAAGTCCCCGACCACCAATGCTGCTCAACGCCGATATGAAACGCCGCAATCCCTGCATCGGTCAAGAACAACGCGGCGCAGAGCAAAAGGAGGGCGCCGCGCCAGAGACGGAAGCGCGTCACACCCAATCCGGTGGCGGCGACAATTACGGTCAACAGATATGGTAGTCGTTGCCACAGGCAGAGGACGCATGGCTTATAGCCGAAGCCATATTGGGAAATCAGGGCGAAGGCGAGGGCGAAAACTGCCGCGCCAAGTGCGAACCACAGACCGCCCCGCCAGGTGAGCAAAACATCGTCAAGGGTCGCCAAAGTTCCCTCAATACGCGCATGTTGCTCCTCCGGCAGAAGAGCGAACAAGCGCCGTGCCTGGTGTAGAACCCGTACGTTCACAGCTTGATGCTCTTACCTTCATAACGACGGCCGACGAAGGCGGGTAATTTCCCGCCGCTGTTTTGGCTGCCAGGGAATTGTTCGAGTTGTGCCGACATATCGCTCTTGCCGCGTTGTCCCCACAGGGCATCGGGGTTGAGGTGATAGAAAATATCGGCGACGGCTTCGGTGCGGACCCAATCGAGGACCTGCTTGCGGTGGATGATTTTCCAGACGCCTGCTGGGCCTGCCGGACGACGCTCAAAACGATCGAGCTGGCGGCCTGCCAAAAACAGATCCTCGCGGCCGGTCGGTTTATCGAGCCGGTTTTGCGCCACGAAATAGCTCTCGCCCAAGGCCTCGTCGCCGCGAATATCGAGACGGATGTTGCTGATCATGGTGTGCGAAGATTTCACTTGCTGCAGCACGCTCATGACCCAATTGATGTAATCGGTCACGGTGCCTTGGAAGATGCCTGGCCCCATGTCGAGCGTTGCATCGGGGTGATAGACTGAGCGAAGCACATTTTCCTCGCCGCGATCAATGGCACGGCAATGGGTGTAGAGCAACTGTTCGATTTCGCGCTGGTCAATGACCGCTTGCAAGCGCGGCGGCAATTTTGCGCCGCTGGTTGCACCAGAAAATTGTGCCGCCAGGCTGGGGCGCGGTAAGGCGACGATCTTCGGCAGGCTGGCGCGCGGTAAGGCTGGCTTTGCCGCCGGTGGAGTCGGTTTGGTGGCAAGCGCGGGCTTCACTGGCGCAACAGGCTTTGCGACCACTGGAGGTGTCGGTTTTTTAAGGGGCGCTTTCGGTGCGGGTGCGGCGCTTTTTTTCGTAGGCGGCTCAGCCTTCACTTTTGGCTTGGCGATCGCTACGGCTTTCGGCTTTGCCGAAGTGGGCTTGGTTTTCTTGTTGTTCGCCATCATCATCCCTTACTGCAGAGGACAGACACCCAAGAGCTATTGCCTTTAAGAGCTATTGCCTTCGGTTGCGTACGTCGTTAACGCTGGTGCTTCGCACCTTGGCTAACGCCAATAGGGCGGCGCTGACAACGCCGTCGCGGCATTCCTACCACGCGAATCGCTGTTTCGCCAATCATTTCATGGCGTTAAGCGAAAAAGCCTTGCTTCGTCGCATAAAGTAGCCCGCAATTGTGGCGGGCTTATGAACAACAATCGTCACGCTATGCTTTGTGAATAAGATGATTCATTGTTAAATATCAATATATTAAAACGATAACTGGTGTGGGCAATGTTGTGGATGCTTCAGGCGTCCACAAGCAGATCGGCGCGATGCTTCACTTGCTGGCTGAGCGCGCTTTTGAGCTTAGCGAGATCCCGATTTTCCAGCTGACGCACACGTTCCTTACTCACGCCGAGCTTGGCGCCCAAATCTTCCAGGGTTACAC
>JAGOHT010000047.1 GCA_017996055.1 Alphaproteobacteria bacterium | reverse complement strand
AATTGGCGATTGTCGGCAGCAGCGGAGCTGGCAAGACCACACTGTTTCAGCTCATCTTGCGCTTATATGACCCACAGCAAGGCGCCGTGCTGCTTGACGGAGAAGATATCCGGCACTTCGCCCCCCTGGACTTGCGCCGCCAAATCGGGCTGGTTGCACAGGACCCGGTCGTTTTCTCACTGAATGCCTGGGATAATATTCGGTATGGTCGTCCCGAAGCAAACGACGATGAGGTCATGGCCGCCGCCAAAGCCGCCCATGCCGATGAATTTCTGCTCAAACTGCCAGAAGGGCTGAACAGCAATTTAGGCGAGAAAGGCGTGCGCCTCTCCGGCGGGCAACGACAGCGTATCGCTATCGCACGCGCAATCTTACGCAACCCACCTATTCTGTTGCTCGACGAAGCTACGTCCGCGCTTGATGCGGAAAGCGAACGCTATGTGCAGGAAGCGCTTGAGGCGCTGATGCAGAACCGTACGACGATTATTATCGCGCACCGGCTGGCGACGATTAAAAACGCCGATCGTATCGCCGTGCTCGACGAAGGCCACATCGTCGCCACCGGCACACATCAAGATTTGATACAACAAGACGGGCTCTATGCCAAATTAGCCCGGCTACAATTCAATCAGCAAAACAGCTAATTGACATTATGCAACGGCACCGGCGCGGGCTGGTCAGCATCAATTTTCTCGACGGCTTCCGGCTGCGACAGAACACGCGGCGGCGGCGGCGAGACCAGGCGCGCGGCTGCTTCGGGATGCGGCTTGTCGTAGCAATCAATTTGCGCGAGCGTTTTATAGCACCACTGCGGCATTGGCGGCTCCGGAGTCGCAGGTGCATCTTTGCCGAGATCGACCCATTTCTGCGGCCAATGATCAGGAATACAACCGCCCAAGGCAAGAACCATGAGCAAGCAAAGGGTGCTGGAACTTTTCATAGATGGCAGCCTATAGTATCGCCATGAGCGAGACAAGATGCGCCCTGCTGCCCCATCGTGGCGTTGTTACCATCGGTGGTATCGACAGGGTAAAATTTTTGCAGGGGCTAGTTAGCAATGATGTGCGCCGCGCAACGGCAGATCACAGCGTTTATGCTGCCTTGCTGACGCCGCAGGGCAAATTCCTGCACGATATGTTCATTCTCGCTGATGCCGATACGCTTTGGCTGGATATCGAAGGCGCGCGTGCCCCCGACCTCGTCGCACGACTGAGCAAATACAAGCTCCGCAGCGCCGTCACCATCGCGGATATGAGCACTGATTACGGTGTCGCCGTATGTCCATCAAAACCTGATTTTAACAGAGCTGCGCCAGATCCACGCCATGGGGGGCTAGGTTGGCGGGTCATCGCGCAACGGGCCGATCTGCCCGCTCAAAACGACACGGCTTTCGTAAGCTATGACCGCAAGCGCCTAAGCTTCGGCATCGCTGACGGCAGCCGCGACCTCGTTGTTGGTGATAGCCTGCTGCTGGAAGGAAATTTCGACCAGCTCAATGGCGTCGATTTCACCAAGGGCTGTTATATGGGGCAGGAACTCACAGCACGCACCCATTATCGAACGCTCATCAAAAAGCGCTTAATGCCGGTGAAAGCGACGGAGAGCAGTTGCCCGCCTGCCGGCACCCTCCTATATGTCGATGGCAAAGAAGTAGGAACGATGCGTTCATCGCAAGGTGAGCTTGGCATAGCGCTCCTTCAGACAGAATTGGCAGAAAACCGCATTCTCATAATGGGCGGCGCAGAAAGTCTTACTGCTGGCAAACTGCCCACATAGCTACGTGCTATGGCGGGCATAAAACGCCATCAATTTACGCTGACTGTCTTCTGTGTATAGCTCGCGCCCATGCCCCACATTTGGAATATAGAGTGCTTCCTTTGGCTCATTCGCCGCGGCAAACATTGCTTTCCCTTGCTCCACTGGAACAACGGTATCGGCTTCACCATGAATAATCAGAAGCGGCGATTGAATTGAAGACATGTAACGTAAAGAATCGTGCTTATCCCGCAGCAGTAACGACATAGGGAAAAACGGATATTGACAGAACATGACATCAGTCATGGAAGTTGGCGGCGCCTCTAACGAAACAGCGGACACATTGAATTCCGAAGCCAATCTTACGGCAACTGTCGTGCCTAAGGACTCTCCATGCAGCACAATCTGATTTAGTGAATAACCACGCCCAAGCACATTATTCACTGCCCCTCGCGCAGACTCAATTATCCCCGTTTCATTTGGTGTGCCAGTGTTCCCATCAAACCCAGGGTAGCCAACCAGCACGAGTCCATAACCGGCTTCGAGTAGAGGCTGGATGCGGAATGCTCGTAAAGCGAGATAGCCAGAGTTACCATGCGTGAACACAATAACGGGCTTTTGCCTTTCTCTGGGAGGGTAATACCAGCTTCGTATTGTTAACCCATCACGCAACTCAACGGTTATGACCTCAAACGGCTTAGCAACCCCAAATTCCATGAGATTAAATTCACGGTTGTCTGGGAAATATTCCAATTGTCGTTGATAAATAAAAAAGCTGACTACTAGAATCAAATAGGCGCAGGCTGGAATTTTCACTAAATCCCATGCAAATCTTAGAGATCTAAACCGTACCTGATTCACGATCTTGCCCATGTGCCATGCCGATACCTTAGTTACTGGCCATATCGGGCATAAAACGCCATCAATTTGTCTTGCACCGGTTGGCTATATAACCCGTAGCCATGACCAACACCCGGAACAAATAATGCTTCTTTTGGCTCATTTGCCGCGGCAAACAGCGCCTTGCCCTGCGAGACTGGCACAACCGTATCGGCTTCGCCATGAATGAGCAGAAGCGGTGCTTTGACATTATGTATCTTGCTGAGCGAGTCAAATTTGTCCCACAGCAGTAACTTCACAGGAAAGATAGGGTAATGATAAGCGCCAGTCTCCACCATTGAAGCGGGCGGCGATTCAAGCGAGACAGCCGCCACCAAAAATTCTGTCGCCATCTGCACGGCAACGGTTGTGCCCAGCGACTCGCCATGCAGGATTATATGCTCTGAAGGAACACCACGCTGCCCCAGCGCCTTGATGACGCCGCGCGCGGACTGATAAATTGTCATTTCTGTCGGCTTTCCCGTATTGCCCTCAAAGCCAGGAAAACTAACAAGCGCCACACCATAGCCTGCGGCCAACAACGGCAAAATACGGTCTGCCCGCAAACCAAAATTTCCAGCGTTACCATGGCAGAAAACAATGACAGTTTTTTGCGCTTCTCGCGGTGGCTGATACCAGCTCTGCACCGTCACATCGCCATCCACAAGCACGTCAATAGCTTCGAACGCGTTAGTGACGCCAAAACTATTGACGTCAAAGGCCTGTTTGTCAGGGAAATAGAGTACCTGGCGCTGAAAGATAAAGAGGCCGATCCCTAAGACGAGATAGACAGCAATGCCTATCCTGAGACAGGAGAAGAAGAGGTTTTGCAGTGTTTCTCCTGACATCATTTATGCATGTCCTCTATTTGCGGAATAACGAAAACGGCCAAAAAACTTTTTTCGCCATGAACTGCTGAAGCGGAATATCCTCGAATGGCAAGTTATCAAGCCGGACACCAAGTGCGCGCTCTGACACAGCGAAACATAAATCTTCACCCTCGCCGCTGATTTCGTCCTGCCAGCCGTCACCTTGACGAAAGCTGTGTTCTTCTGGCCAGGGTGTACCGGTGTCCTGCGCCAGCCCGTCATCACCGGAGCCCCAGGCGGCGCGCTGGAGCTTGCCCCCTTCATAATAAGCAAAGCCCCAAAGATTGACGACGCTATGGAGCACAAGTGCAAAAATCTTGGCCTGCGGGTAGACGGCAAGCAGATTTGTCCGGGCGGCTTGCGCCGAAGCGCTTGTGCCCGCGATTTTACCAGGCTTGTCCTGAGCAATTAGCGCATCACAGAGGTGGTTATTGGCGATGATGCAACCCCCGGCGTAGGCACCGATAAAAAGCTCATTGCGCTTGGGGTAGATGGCGACATCAAAACTGGTCGCTGCACCGGGCTGATAGCCCGTATAGCTAAGCTGTTTACACAGTTGTGTGACGTGCGCTGTATCGTGCGTCAGGGTTCGCGTGAGAAAATCAGCTTTATCGTAAGCAACAAAAACGCATGATGCTTTCCAGCCCATTTTTTCTCCTATGCCGCGCTTCGCTGCTGCTCCTGCGCTGCCTTTTCGGCCAGCGACGCCTGCGCCGCAGCCAGACGGGCAATTGGCACGCGGTAAGGCGAGCAGGACACATAATCCAGCCCAACCTTGTGGCAGAATTTCACACTCGCCGGATCACCGCCATGCTCGCCGCAAATGCCAAGCTTGAGATCGGCACGCGTCGCCCGCCCGCGGGTGAAAGCCAGCTTGATGAGCTCGCCGACACCATCCTGGTCGAGAGTCACAAACGGATCATGCTCGAATATGCCCTGGCGCTGATAGTCGCCAAGGAAGAGCGCGGCATCATCGCGGCTGATACCGAAGGTCGTCTGCGTCAAATCGTTAGTGCCGAAGCTGAAGAACTCCGCCGTCTGAGCAATCTCGCCCGCGCGCAGCGCCGCGCGCGGCAACTCAATCATTGTGCCGACGTGATAGGTCAGGCGCATTGCGCTCGCGCGCATCACCTCCGCCGCTTCGGCATCGATAACTGCCTTCAGGATATCCAACTCTTTTTTGGTAGCGATGAGCGGAATCATGATTTCCGGCACCACGCTATTGCCGGTCTTCTGCCGCACCGCGAGCGCCGCCGTGAATATCGCGCGCGCTTGCATCGCATAAATTTCTGGGAAAGTAATGCCGAGGCGGCAGCCGCGGTGCCCAAGCATGGGGTTTGACTCATGCAGTTGCGCCGCGCGCAACTCAACCTGAGCCACCGTAACGCCAGCCGCCTTGGCGACATCAGCAATCTCCGCCGTCGATTTCGGCAGAAACTCATGCAAGGGTGGGTCAAGCAGACGGATGGTGACCGGCAATCCCGCCATAATGGTGAACAACTCGATGAAGTCTTGCCGCTGCATCGGCTCCAACTTGGCGAGCGCGACGCGCCGTCCTGCCTCGTCCTGCGCCACAATCATCTCGCGCATGGCGATAATGCGGTCGGCATCAAAAAACATGTGCTCGGTACGGCAGAGGCCGATGCCTTCTGCACCGAACTGCCGTGCCACACGCGCATCAAGCGGTGTCTCGGCATTGGTGCGCACCTTGAGCCGCCGCACCTTATCCGCCCACCCCATGATAGTGGCGAAATCGCCGGAAAGCTCCGGCTCAACGGTCGGAACCTGCCCCAGCATGACCTCGCCGGTGCCACCATCGAGCGTGATGGCATCGCCCTGCTGCAGCGTCTGCCCACCAATCGTCATGGTCAGTGCTTTTTCATCAATGCGGATAGCACCTGCGCCGGAGACACAAGCCCGCCCCATGCCGCGCGCCACGACCGCCGCGTGGCTGGTCATGCCGCCACGTGTCGTCAAAATCGCGCGCGCCGCGTGCATCCCATGAATATCTTCCGGGCTGGTCTCAATGCGGCAGAGAATGACTGCCTCGCCCTTCGCCGCCCAGTCTTCCGCCACATCCGCGGTGAATACCACCTTGCCGGAGGCTGCGCCCGGCGAGGCAGGCAAGCCCTTAGTCAGCACCATGCGCTTGGCTTTGGGGTCGAGCGTCGGGTGCAGCAGCTGATTGAGCGCGTTGGGGTCAAGTCGCAACAGCGCTGTCTGCTCGTCGATGAGGCCTTCCTTGACCATCTCCACTGCGATGCGCAGGGCGGCGGCGGCCGTGCGTTTGCCGCTACGGGTCTGCAGCATATACAGCTTGTGTTGCTGCACGGTGAATTCAATATCCTGCATATCGCGATAATGCTTTTCCAGCTTCTGGCGCACATCATCAAGCTGCTTGAAGACTTGTGGCATCACTTCTTCCATCGCGGGCTGATCACTACCCTGCTCGTCCTTACCCTTGACGGTAATCTGTTGTGGCGTGCGGATACCCGCCACCACATCTTCGCCCTGCGCGTTGACGAGATATTCCCCGTAAAAGGCGTTCTCGCCGGTGGAGGGATTACGCGTGAAGGCTACGCCCGTGCAGCAATCTTGGCCCATATTGCCAAAGACCATGGCTTGAACATTCACCGCTGTGCCCCAGTCATGCGGAATTTCGTTGAGCCGACGATACGTCATGGCGCGCTGGTTCATCCAGGAGCCGAAGACCGCGCCGATGGCACCCCAGAGCTGCTCCTGCACATCCTGCGGGAACGGCTTGCCGAGCTTTTTCTGAACGACGTCCTGATAACCGGCTATGACGTCCAGCAAATCTTCGGCCTTCAGATCAGTATCCAGCCGCGCGCGGCGGGCGCGCTTCACATCTTCCAGCACATCCTCAAAATCATGATGCGGCACACCGAGAACAACATTGCCATACATCTGGATAAAACGACGGTAGCTGTCATAGGCGAAGCGCTTGTCGCCGCTGCGCTTGGCTAGCCCCTCAACCGTTTGGGCGTTCAGGCCAAGATTTAGTACGGTATCCATCATGCCGGGCATGGAGACGCGCGCGCCGGAACGCACGGAAACCAGCAGGGGGTTCGCGGCGTCGCCGAACTTCATGCCGACAATCGCCTCAACCCCGGCCATGGCCTGCGCCACGGCGGCCTGCATTTCCGGTGGGTAGCTCTGGCTATGCGCGTAATAATATGTGCAGACTTCGGTGGTGATGGTGAAGCCCGGCGGCACCGGCAGACCCAGGTTTGACATTTCAGCAAGACCAGCGCCCTTGCCGCCCAGCAGGTTCTTCATCCCCGCTTCGCCTTCCGACTTGTCGTTGCCGAAGCTGTAAACCCATTGCTGCATTGCCATTTTAACCCTCTTCATGGTGAATTTTTGGGGGGAAGCAACCGCGCTATTGATAGGCACAGAACGCCCTGTTTGCAAGTAAAGCCGCTTGTTAGACTGCAGCCCGAAAGATTAGGTTTTTATGGCAAAGAAACAGCAGAAATTCAGCCTGCCCAAGGCGTGGCACTGCGCCATTGGCGATACGATGCGTGAGTTACTTAAGCGCAAGGGCGTTAGTTTGGCGGAACTCTCCGACCAAATCCCGTCATTTTCTGTCAAGATGCAGTTGCGGCGCATCGTCAATGGGCAGGAAGTCGCAGTTCCGATTGTACAAGATGCAATTGATGCCGTTTGTGATCATATGAGACCACTGTGCTCCGTCCGTATCCCCGCTGACCGGAAGGCCCTCGGACGGCTGCACGAACTGCGCGATGCCTATCCCACCGATCCCGCTCAGGAACCCGACACGCCCTGGAGTCGCACAAAGTCGCGTCTGTACAAGGCCATGTTAAGCTAAGAAAGCCTGGCGGCGGAAAGACTAGCCCAATTTCTCGGCGAAATAAGCGCCAAGCTTGGTCATATCCACCCGCTCCTGCTGCGCGGTATCGCGGTCTCGCACCGTTACCTGCCCGCCGGTTAGCGTATCGCCATCCACCGTGATGCAATAGGGCGCGCCGATTTCGTCCATGCGTGCGTAGCGCTTGCCGATAGCCTGCTTGGCATCGAACTGCGCGATATGTTTTTGCCGTAATTCGGCAAACAGCTTCTCCGCGACTTCCGGCATTCCCTCTTTATTGACGAGCGGGAAGATGCCGAGCTTGACCGGCGCGAGGCTGGGCTTGAGCTTCAGCCACTCCGGCGAGGCGCGGCTTTCATCATACTGATAAGCCTCGCAGAGCAGCGCGAGCACGCCGCGCGTCAAGCCCGCGGCCGGTTCAATAACATGCGGCAGATAATGGCGGTTGGCTTCCTGGTCGAAATAATCCAGCTTGGTCTTGCTGTGCGTCTGGTGCTGCGTTAGGTCGAAATCGCCACGATGCGCCACGCCTTCCAGTTCGCCGTAATCCGGCGCGGTGAACGGGTAACGATATTCAATATCCGCCGTGGCGCTGGAATAATGCGACAGCTCATCCTTGTCATGGTCGCGTCGCTGCAGATTGGCGGCGCTCAAGCCCTGCGCCAGCCACCAATCATAGCGCGATTTAATCCAGAACTCATGCCACTCCGCCGAGGTTTCCGGCGGGCAGAAAAATTCCATTTCCATCTGCTCGAACTCGCGCGAGCGGAAAATGAAATTGCGCGGCGTGACTTCGTTGCGGAACGACTTCCCAACCTGCGCGATGCCGAAGGGCGGGCGCACGCGGCACGAATCCAGCACCGCCTTAAAGTTCAGGAAAATACCCTGCGCGGTTTCCGGCCGCAGATAGACCTTATTCTCTTCGCTCTGGAAAACACCGGCGTAAGATTCGAACATTAGGTTGAAGGGGCGTGGTTCGGTCAGCGAGCCAGGGTTCTCGGCGTCGGGAGCAATGACATGTGGCTTCTGTTCGGTGCTCAGCGATGTGAACGGCACTGCTTTAGTGAAGTCAAACGGCACTAAGTTACCGCCACCCATCTTCTTGAGCAGCTTTATAGCCTTCTTCTCCAACGTTTCAGCTGCACCATCACCGCTGATAGTGCTCAGCACGCCCAGTGTTTCGCTCTTGCCGCTTTTCTCAAAACTGATGGGCAGACACATCACATGATCCGCCCGATAACGCTGCTTGGTCTCGCGGCAATCAGTCATTAAATCGGCAAAGCCGCCAACATGGCCGGAGGCAACCCAGGTTTGCGGATGCTGGATGATGGAACTATCAAGCCCGACGATGCTGACCGGCTTGCCATCCGGTCCCAGCGGTGGACATTCCACCATCGCACGCCACCAAGCATCTCGCAGATTGTTCTTGAACTGCGCGCCAAGCGGGCCGAAATCCCAAAAGCCGTTGATGCCGCCATAAATTTCTGAAGCGGGGAAGACAAAACCCCGGCGTTTGCAGAGGCTGACGATACGGCTCATGACGGAGGTTTCGGCGGGTGCAGACATGTGGAAGAACCTTATGTTTCGCGTTGTTTCCTCGTTCATAGCCTATCCGTTCGCGGCAAGAAAGCTGGTTTTATAGGGTATGATTGTCTTTTGCCGCCATATCCCTTAGCTTCTCAGCCCTAGCCAAGAGGACACTATGCGTAAGCCCGTTACCATCCGCATACATGAGCAGGTTATCGCCGCCGTGAACGCCGAAGCCACCAAGCAGGAGCGCAGCTTTGCGCGCGTGATTGAGAATATCCTGAGCGCGCATTTCGGCATCACCGATATTAAGGACGAGGTTGAGGTGATTTATGCGCCAGAGGATATTCGGTCATTTGAGCTTATCCGCGATGAGCGCGACACGCCGGAAGAGCATGAGGAGCTCAAGAAGGCGATTGAGACTATGCTGAAGAATGCGGGGTATTAAGATGACCCAGCCGCCTGTCCGTTCTGGTGATTTCGTGCATTGCCTATTCCCCTTTAACGAGAAGCCGGAGCAACCCGGGCCGATGCCGCATATTGCCTACTGCCTCGGCGTGGAGCAGACACCCTTGGGCAAGCTTGCTATCGTCGCCGTTTATACCACCACGACCATGCGCCCTGATAATCAGCCAAAAAGCAAATATACCGTTGAAATCGACGAAGCGTCGTCGCGCCGGATGGGGATGGAAAAGCCCTTCACGATACAGCCGACGCATACCGCCTATTTGCCGCTTACGCCTGAGTTCTTTCCAAAGCTCGGCCAGAAGGATTTTATTATCGGCTCAGCCAGCGAAGGTTTACGCAGGACAATCCGCGACCGGTTTGTCGCGGGCATAGGTGATTTGGCTGTCAGGGTGCTGGGGCCGAAAAACATCCGTCCACAATATCTGCGTCCGTTTAGCTAAAGCCATGATCATCGCCATCACCGGAGCAGCAGGTTTTATTGGCAGCGCGCTGGTGCGGCATCTATGCGCGCTGGGCGGCTTCACCGTGCATGGGCTGGACAAGCTGACTTATGCCGCCAACCCACTGACGGTCGCGGAGCTCGGAGCGCTGCCGGATTTCACGCTGCACCGGCTCGACATCGCCGATGCCGCCGCCGTGCAGGCCGCCTTTGCCACCATCCAGCCCGATGCAGTCTTTCATCTGGCGGCGGAGACGCATGTTGACCGCTCGATTGACACAACCGCGCCATTTATCTCCACTAATCTCTATGGCACCTATAATCTGCTGCAGAACGCGCTTCATTACTGGCAGCGACTACCCGATGGGCGGCAGCAGGATTTCCGTTTCATCCATATGTCCACCGATGAGGTTTATGGCGCGCTCGGCGCAACCGGGCGCTTCACGCTCGATTCGCCGCACGCGCCGAACTCGCCCTATGCCGCCAGCAAGGCGGGGGCGGAAAACCTCGCCCGCGCCTGGCACCAGACCTATGAGTTGCCGGTCATCATCACCAACTGTTCCAACAATTATGGTCCCTATCAGTTTCCGGAAAAGCTCATCCCTAACCTGCTGCTCAAGGCTATTCACGGCGAGATTATGCCCATCTATGGCACGGGCGATAATGTGCGCGAATGGCTCTATGTCACGGAGATGGCTGAGGCGCTTGGCGTCGTGTTGGCGCGCGGCAAGCCGGGGAAGAAATATCATCTGGGCGGCAATAACGAAATCAGCAACCTCGCGCTCATCCATAAGCTGTGTGAGGTGCTAGATGTGAAAGAGCCCGACAGCGCGCATTGCCCGCATCGCAACTTTATTCAATTCGTTGCCGATAGGCCAGGGCATGACTTCCGTTACGCGCTCGATTGCTCGTCGACTTTCGCGGAGCTGGGCTGGCAGCCGCAAATCGCGCTGCAAGAAGGGCTGGAGCGCACGGCAGACTGGTATCTCGGCAATCCTGAATGGTGGAAAAATGCCCGTATCGCATATAGCGGTGTTCGGCTGGGGCTTGGCCGCCCCGTGCCGGAACGGCGCGCCTGAGAGAGGAAACCTATGACCACCGCACCGAAATTGAAGGGCATCATTCTTGCGGGCGGTACTGGCTCCCGCCTCTTTCCCGCCACGCTGGCGGTGAGCAAGCAGTTGATGCCGGTGTATGACAAACCGATGATTTATTATCCGCTGACGACGCTGATGCTCGCGGGCATTCGGGAAATCCTGATTATCGCCACGAAGCTACATCTACCGCTGTTCAAGCAGCTACTGGGCGACGGTGCGCAACTCGGCCTCTCCCTTAGCTATGCGGTACAGGATGAGCCAAATGGTCTAGCCGAAGCTTTCATCATCGGGCGCAAATTCATCGGCAAGGATAATGTGGCGATGATTTTAGGAGACAATCTGTTTTATGGTCAGGGGCTGGATGGCGTTGTGCGCGCCGCCGGCGCACGGTTGACCGGCGCAACGATTTTCGCTTATCGCGTTTCCGACCCCGAACGTTATGGCGTCATCAAGTTCAACAAGGCGAATGAACCGGTAGAGTTTATCGAGAAACCGAAGCGCGCGCCATCAAACTGGGCGATAACGGGGCTGTATTTTTACGACAATCAGGTCTGCGATATCGCGGCGGCGGTAAAGCCCTCGGCGCGAGGTGAGCTGGAGATTACCGATATCAACCAGCATTATCTGACGCAGAAGCAAATCACAGTGCAGCGCTTCGGGCGCGGCTATGCCTGGCTCGATACCGGCACGCATGAATCGCTGGACGACGCCTCAGAGTTCGTGCGGATTGTCGAAGAGCGGCAAGGTTTGAAAATAGGTTGTCCTGAAGAAATCGCCTACACCCTAGGTTATATTTCCTCCGAACAAGTACTGGCCACCGCGAACACCATGCGGAACACGCCTTATGGACAGTATCTCGCTCGGCTGGTGGAGAACCATACTTAAACAATGCAGTCGCTTGGAACTACAGAGCAAGACATGATTAGTTTTTTCATATCGAATATCTCCGATTTTATCGGAGCTGTGGCGCTTATAGTGTTTTGTGGAATTCTGTCATTTTTCTTAACCGAGTCACTCCGGATCAAGCTGCTACAATCTAGCATACTGGACAAACCCAATATACGCAGTATGCACTCTAGACCGGTGCCACGCGGTGGTGGGTGGGTTTATGTTCTACTCGTTGTCGTTTGGCTGGCACTGCTCCCGTTATTTGAATATTTTCGCGACCAGTTCCATCTCACCTTCAATGTTAAAGAATTATCTAACTTCTACTATCACCTTGAATATACAGAAGGATTAATTCAAGGAGCATATGTCTCTGCTGCAATTGGCCTGAGCCTATTCTTATTGGCATGCATATCATGGATTGACGACAGGAAGGGACTATCGGCATGGCTCAGGATAGTCCTGCATATTGTTGCCACTAGCGCTCTTTGTTACTTTCTACCTATTGATCAGCCGAATTTTTTATCATGGCTGCCAGGGTTTCTGTTTATTGCTGTGGCCATCCTTTGCTGGGTTGGTTTTGTCAATCTCTACAACTTTATGGACGGCATTGATGGCATTTCTGGTGTCCAAACCTTATGCGTCTGCTTTGGTCTTATTCTTCTTAGCGCTACCTCAAACTATCATTTGAAGACTGAAGTTATTGTTCTTTCATCAGTCCTTGTTGGGTGCAGTATTGGTTTTCTGCTGCATAACTGGCATCCGGCAAAGATATTTCTTGGCGATGTCGGCAGTGTCCCTATCGGCTTTTTAGTAGGCTACTGCCTACTCACTTTTGCTACCGCACCGCAGTTCCACAGTGTTAGTTACACTGTTAATGGTCTTCTCTTGGCGCCGGACTATCATCCCATCGGTCGCTTTTTTGCGGCGCTGACTCTACCGCTCTATTACCTCGCCGATGGCGGGATAACGTTGGCACGGCGGATTTTGCGCGGCGAGAAATTCTGGGAAGCGCACCGGACACATTTTTATCAGCGTTCGGCGCAGGCCGCCGGTCGGCATGATGTCGTGGTGCTCAAAATCGCGGCATGTAATGTGCTTCTTATCGGGATCGCCATGCTGGAATTGTTGGTCAGCCCCTGGTTTGTCCTGGCAGCCCCCCTACCCGTCGCGTTGCTGTTGCATAATATGGCCCATCAGCGCCATATTGGCGTCAAATCACCTAACGGATAAACACCTCATCTTGCAACGCTTGACCAAAACATTGCTAGGCTTTGGCCATGACCTCGCTGCGGCGGCGCTCGCCTTCCTGCTTGGCATGGTGCTGCGGCATGGCGAGCAGATTACCGTCATTCCGCCGAGTATCCTCTTCGGCAA
>JAGOHT010000046.1 GCA_017996055.1 Alphaproteobacteria bacterium | reverse complement strand
ATGGGCCTCACCGCTCTCGTCACCGCTGACCTGGGCTCATTCCCACTCCTGTGGGTCATCCCCCTCGGCCTCTATCTCCTGACCTTCGTCATCGCTTTTAAAGACAACCAGAGCATGAAGGCCGAAGACCTGGCCATCACGCAACTTATGTTCTCAGGGTTTGTTACATTTTTGCTGATTTGGAGTTGTGGCTACAGCCTATCTTCCTGGTCCGCAGCCTTTATCCTGATGCTGGCCTTCTTCATAACGGCGCTATGGTGCCACTTGCAGCTGGTTGAGAAGCGCCCGGGTGCCCAGGGGCTGACGGAATTTTATCTCTGGCTCTCGGTCGGGGGTGCTCTAGGCGGCATCTTCAATGCTTTCATCGCGCCGGCTATATTTAGTCAGCCTATCGAATTTATGCTTGCCGCCTTTGCCGCCTTGATGATGCATCCCCGCCATCCAAATAAATGGCGCGGGTTGGTGGGCATCGTTGCCTGCCCACTTCTGTTGGTTGCGACAGTCATTCACATCCAAAGTTCTCCAGAAGTCTATTTTACTGCAACGCCGCTGATATTTTGGGGCGCTATTCCGCTCTTGATTGCACTTACAGCACAAGCGCCACGCGCCTTGGGGTTGGCTGGTTTTTCCCTGCTGATTATTTTGGCGACACCAATCAACGCGCATCATGCGCTTGATGTAGGGCGCGATTTTTTCGGGGTCGTGAAGATTGTAGATCACAAACTGCCGAACGGCCAAACCTGGCGCCGTTTTATGCACGGTTCGACGGTGCATGGGATGCAGAAGATAGCGCCGGAGAGGGATACCAAAGCGGTGTCCTATTACGCGCCGCTGCGGGACGTGATGGGGGTAGTGCAACCGAAGCAGGTGGGGATTATAGGCCTAGGGGCGGGCATCATGTTGTGCATGACCGCGCCGGATCGGCACTTCACGGTCTATGAGATTGCGCCCCTGGTGCAGAGGATGGCGGAGAAATGGTTCACCTATATCGAAGAGTGCGGGCAGCCGACTTGGCGGATTGGTGACGGGCGCATTGAACTGCAGCAGGATAAAGACAAGCGCTATGACATGTTTATCATCGATGCGTTCTCATCGGACTCTATCCCGGCGCATCTGCTGACGAAGGAAGCGCTGCAACTCTACCTCGACCGCCTCGCCGATGGCGGCTTGATTATGATGCATGTAACCAACCGCTACTATAATTTGCGCGGTCCGCTTGCGACGCTTACGCGTGACCTGAATGTGCAGGCGTTAACCTATGTTGACTTGGTGACCGATTTATCGGTTGGCCATATTGCGAGCAAATGGGTTCTCTTAGCGCGACCTGGTGTGGATGTGAGCGGGGTGGTGGCGAAGGGGTGGAAGCCTTTAGAGGATGAAGGCTTCGCCCTGTGGACGGATGATTTCGCGAATGTGATGGCGGCGTTGAAGCTGTGGTCGCCGGATAAGGTGCAGGCGGCGGAGGGCGGTCATGAGCAACGCTGAGCCACAACGTTCGATGTCACTCTTCTACGGTCTAACGCTGTTTTTATCGGCGGGTTTGTTGTTTGCGGTGCAGCCCTTGCTGGGGAAGCAGATGCTGCCACTGGTGGGAGGGTCACCGAGCGGATGGCTGACGGCGCTGGCATTCTTCCAGATGGCGCTGCTGGTGGGATATCTGGTGGCGCATGGGCTGTCGCGGTTGAGTGCGCGGCGGCAGGCGTGGGCGACGGCGGGGCTGCTGGTGGTGGGGGCGGTGTTTCTGCCACCAAGATTGACGGCAGACGCTGGGATGAATGTGGGGAGCGTGTGGGCGGTCTTGGGGCTGCTGTTTCAAGGGATATTCCTGCCCTATGTAGGGCTGGCGACGGTGAGTAGCGGTCTGCAGCGGTTGTATGCGGAACGGAGCGGGGGACGAGACCCGTATTTTCTGTATGCGGCGAGCAATGCGGGGAGCTTTGCGGGACTGTTGGCGTATCCCTTAATCGTGGAACCATTGCTGCCACTATCGACGCAGGGGATCGTGTGGGCAGTTGGTTATGGACTGCTGATCGCGATGATTGGCTTGCTGACGTGGGGGAAGGGAGCCGCAGAGGCGGCAACACCAAGCCAAGCGGAAAGCACGCTAGCGACAGCCTCTCAAGTAGAGACGATCAGCTGGGGGCGGCGTGGGCAGTGGGTGCTGCTGGCGTTCATCCCGTCGAGCCTCTCCATGGGCCTCACCGCTCTCGTCACCGCTGATTTTGGTTCGCTGCCCTTGTTTTGGGTGATACCGCTTGGCCTTTATTTGCTGACTTTTGTGTTTGCCTTCTCTGAACGTCACTTGGTCAGTCAGACATGGCTGAATCGGGTTCGATTATTGGCTATCGTTGCCCTCTTGCTGCTCTTTTTGCGAGGGAATAACCTCCTCATTCGCGATTGGTATCTGGTCGCTATTCCAATTATCGCTTTTTTCAGTACAGCATTGTGGTGTCACCGTCATCTCGCTGAAAGGAGACCAAGCGCTCGCCTTCTGACACAATTTTATTTGTGGCTCTCCCTGGGCGGTGCTCTGGGGGGCGTTTTTAATGCGTTTATTGTCCCCTATATTTTTAGCCATGCCGTTGAATTCGTTGTCATCCTGTTGGTGAGCGCATTGTTGTCACCACGATCTCAGAATCTACCGCGTTTCGTGGGCGAGAATAAAAATGTTCATGCCGTGCTGGCTGGGTTGCTTTGCGCGGTCTATATGGCGCTTCGCGATACGCAGGGCTTTAATGCCCCACTTACTTTGGCCGCGTACCTTTCCGCAGGCGCCGGGCTTGTCTGTATGACGTTGCTGCCGCGGCAGTTTTTTGTGCTCGGATTATTTACACTGGGGATGGTATCGGCGCTAATTCAAGGCGCAGGGCAGCTCGCTGCAGCGCGTAATTTTTATGGCACCTATGCTGTTGCCGATGCGCCATCGACGACCGGAAAAACCTACCGCATGTTTTACCATGGGGCCATGGTTGAGGGAATGCAGATAGTTGGTCCAACAGCCGTGTCGGAACCGCGCATTTATTTTTTCCCATTGCACGACCTCTTTCGGGAATACAAATACAAGGACGTGGCGATGCTCGGTTTCGGCACCGGCACGGCACTATGCTTCAACGACGGCACTCAGCGTTATACCGCTTACGAAATCAATCCGCTGGTTATCGATTTAGCACGGCAGTGGTTTACTTATCTCTCGGCCTGCGGAGAACCTCGTTGGCGCATCGGTGACGCACGCTTGCTCATGGCGCAAGATACGACAGAGCGTTATGATCTGCTGTTTCTCGACGCTTTTTCTTCGGCGTCAATTCCTCAGCACCTTATCACGCGCGAGGCACTCGAATTATACCGTTCGCGCCTTAAGCCGACAGGTATGATGGTCTGGAACGTCAACAGCCTCTATTATGACCTGGCGCCACCTCTGGCCGCCATGGCCTATGATATGGGTTGGCAAGCCTGGAAACGTTATGACGAAATTGGTGACCGCGCCCAGGATATTACCGGGAGCCATTTTGTACTTTTAGCCCCCTCGGATCGGGATCTGTCGGCGCTGCGGAACTATGGCTGGGAACAGTTAGGCAAGCCAGACTTTCCGGTCTGGCGCGATGATTTTAGTAACACACTTTTAGCACTTAAGGTGATCAGAAATGCCAAAACGCAATGATATTCGCTCGATTTGTATTATCGGTGCCGGTCCAATCGTTATCGGCCAGGCCTGTGAGTTTGATTATTCCGGTGTCCAGGCCTGTAAAGTTTTGCGTGCCGAAGGCTATCGCATCATCCTGGTGAATTCCAATCCAGCAACGATTATGACCGACCCGGATCTCGCCGATGCCACATATATCGAGCCAATTACGCCGGGCATGGTCGCAAAAATTTTGGAACGAGAAAAGCCCGATGCACTCTTGCCGACAATGGGCGGGCAGACTGCGTTAAACACCGCACTTGCCTTGGCGAAAGACGGCACCTTGGAACGCTTGGGCGTTGAGCTGATTGGCGCGAATCAGGCCGCGATTGAAAAAGCGGAAGATCGGCTGCTGTTCCGTCAGGCCATGGAAAAAATCGGCCTCGAATCGCCACGCAGCCGCTTAGTGAAGTCGCAAGCTGAAGCAACCGAGGCCTTAGCCGATGTCGGCTTGCCAGCCATTATCCGCCCGAGTTTCACGCTTGCGGGCACCGGCGGCGGCATCGCTTATAATCGCAACGAGTTCAATGACATCATCGCGCATGGGCTGAGCGTTAGCCCGGTGCATGAAGTGCTGGTTGAAGAGTCGGTTCTGGGCTGGAAAGAATATGAGATGGAGGTAGTCCGCGACAACAAGGACAATGCCATCATCATCTGCTCGATTGAAAATATTGACCCGATGGGCGTCCATACGGGCGACAGCATCACTGTTGCACCGGCGCTGACGCTGACCGATAAAGAATACCAAATCATGCGCAACGCTTCGCTTGCCGTGCTGCGCGAAATCGGCGTCGATACGGGTGGCTCGAACGTGCAGTTCGCGGTCAATCCCGTTGATGGCCGCATGGTCGTGATTGAGATGAATCCGCGGGTCAGCCGCTCCTCGGCACTTGCGAGTAAAGCGACCGGCTTTCCCATTGCCAAAGTCGCCGCGCGGCTGGCGGTCGGCTATACGCTTGACGAATTGCAGAACGATATCACGGGTGTGACCCCTGCTGCGTTTGAGCCAACGATTGATTACGTTGTGACGAAAATTCCGCGGTTTGCCTTTGAGAAATTTCCTGGCGCCGAACCAACGCTGACGACGGCGATGAAATCGGTCGGCGAGGTGATGGCGATTGGCCGCTCATGGCAGGAGTCAGTGCAGAAAGCACTACGAGGGCTTGAATATGGCTATCACGGCTTCAGTCCAATCAAGCTACCGGATGGCGACAAGCAAAGCTTGCTGCGCGCGCTAGGCAAGCCGACGCCAGAACGGCTTTTGGTCATCGCGCAGGCGCTACGCCAGGGGATGAGCGTGAGCGAAATTTGCTCCGTCTGCAAATATGACCCATGGTTTGTCGAGCAGATCGCCGAAATCATCATGATGGAACAGGCGTTGCAGGCCGAAGGCTTGCCGCAAAATTCGACAGCTTGGCGGCGCGTCAAGCGCATGGGCTTTTCAGACCAGCGCCTGGCGCAGCTCACCAATACAAAAGAGTCTCAGGTCGCAGAACAGCGCCGCGCGGCCGGGGTGCGCCCGGTCTATAAGCGCATCGATACCTGTGCGGCAGAGTTTGCTTCGCTGACCTCGTATTTCTATTCAACCTATGAGGGGACGGGCGACGATAATGGCGTTTGCGAAGCGCAGCCGAGCGATAAGCGCAAAGTTGTCATCCTCGGTGGCGGGCCGAACCGTATTGGTCAAGGTATTGAGTTTGACTATTGCTGTGTTCATGCCGCCTACGCGCTGCGTGAGGCCGGTATTGAAACCATTATGGTGAACTGTAATCCGGAAACCGTCTCGACGGATTACGATACGTCCGACCGGCTCTATTTCGAACCGCTGACGGCGGAGGATGTGATTGAGCTGATTTCGGTGGAGCAGACGCGGGGGCAACTGCTCGGTGTAATTGTGCAATATGGCGGTCAAACACCACTGAAGTTAGCGCACGCCCTGCAGCAGGCCGGTATACCTATTCTTGGCACGCCAGTTGATGCAATTGATTTGGCCGAAGACCGGGAACGCTTCCAGGAGCTTCTACAAAAGCTCAAATTGCAGCAACCCGCGAATGGAACGGCACGCAATTTGGCGGAGGCCATAGCAGCCGCTGACCGAGTCGGTTATCCGGTTGTCATTCGACCATCTTATGTGTTGGGTGGGCGGGCGATGGAAATTGTTTATGACCAAGTCGGTATCGAGCGATATCTGGAGCGCGCCGTGCAGGTTTCCGGCGATAACCCTGTGCTCATCGATAGTTATTTGCAAAACGCTGTTGAGGTTGATGTCGATGTACTCGCCGATGCCGATACGGTCTTTGTTGCTGGTATCATGGAGCATATCGAAGAGGCGGGTATCCACTCTGGCGATAGCGCCTGCAGCCTACCACCCTATAGTTTACAGCCCGAAGTGATCAAGGAAATTGCGCGGCAGTCTGAGTTGCTGGCGCGCTCCATCGGCGTCGTCGGCCTTATGAATGTGCAGTTCGCCATTAAGGACGGCACAGTTTATATCCTTGAAGTTAACCCGCGTGCTTCGCGCACCGTGCCCTTCGTCGCCAAGGCGACTGGGGTGCCCGTTGCTAAAATCGCGGCGCGCGTGATGGCGGGCGAGATGCTGGCGGATTTTAAACTGAAGCCGGTGGTCATGCGCCATGTTGCAGTCAAGGAAGCCGTCTTCCCCTTCGCCCGCTTCCCTGGAGTTGATGTTATTTTGGGACCGGAAATGCGCTCGACTGGTGAGGTTATGGGTTTGGATCGTGATTTTGCTCGTGCCTATGCAAAGGCGCAGCTGGGGGCGGGGGAGAAGTTGCCATTGCAAGGCACCTGCTTTATTTCGGTGCGCGATATTGAAAAAACCGCCATCGTTCCAGTGGCGCGCCGCTTGCATGACTGCGGGTTCAAGATTATAGCCACCGAAGGCACGGCCAAGGTTTTGACGGCGGCCGGTATGTCGGTTACGCGCATCAACAAGGTCTATGAGGGGCAGCCGCATATTGTCGATGCCATCATCAATGGCGCAGTGCAACTGGTGGTCAATACGACCGAGGCCAACCAAGCAGTCCTCCAGGATAGTTTTAGTCTGCGGCGGACGGCGCTGATGAATAAAATTCCCTATCAGACGACTGTGGCGGGGGCGCGCGCTGTTGCCGATGCCATTCATGCTCTGCAGACCAGCGCACTTGCGCCGGAGCCGCTGCAAGACTATCTTAAGGGATAACCACGGCAAACACCCGCCGGAATCACATTCTCGGCGTGGGTTTGTTTTGTCTTTTTTGTCTATTATCTCGTTATCCGCAGGAGGTCATGATGACCGAAAAAATCCCGATGACCTTGTCTGGCTTCGAGCGCCTTGAAGAAGAGTTGCGCCATCTCAAGAGCAGCGAACGTCCTGCTATCGTCAAAGCAATTGCTGAAGCGCGTGAGCATGGCGACTTGTCGGAAAATGCTGAATACCATGCTGCGCGTGAACGGCAGAGTTTTGTCGAAGGCCGGATTCAGGAGCTTGAAGACAAAATTAGTCGGGCCGATGTAATTGATGTCAGCAAGCTGAGCGGTAAAGTCATCAAGTTTGGTGCCACCGTCTCGCTGATTGACGAGGACACAGACGAAGAAGTGCGCTATCAAATCGTCGGCCAGGATGAAAGCGACATTAAGGATGGCCGTCTTTCCATTACGGCGCCGCTGGCGCGTGCGCTGATCGGTAAGACCGTCAAAGATGCCGTCGAAGTGAGTACACCAGGCGGCTCTAAGTCTTACGAGGTCGTGAAAGTCGTCTACAAATAGTTGCGGGACACACGCCCGCATATTGAGGCAGGTGTTTTGCAATGTATGAGCAGATTCAAGCTTTAGTCGCCGAGCATGGCCCATGGTTCTACCTCATAACGTTCTTATGGGCGTTTATCGAGGGTGAAACCTTCCTAATTTTTGCAGGCTTTTTCGTCTCGCAGGGCTTTTTAAGCCTGCCTGGGCTTATCGCCGCGGCAGGACTTGGTACAACACTTGGCGATTTCAGCTTCTTTTGGCTCGGACGGCGCTATGGTTCCAAGCTCATCGCGAAAATGCCGAAACTCGCCAAAGGGCAGGCCAAGGTCACGGAATGGATGTTTAAGCATGATGTCGGCTTCATCCTAAGTTATCGCTTTATTTATGGCCTGCGAAATATCAGTGCTATCGCCATCGGCATGAGTCCTATTTCTTGGCAGCGCTACCTGGCGCTCAACGCCTGTGGTGCCATCATTTGGGCGATAAGCTTTGCTTGTGGCGGCTATCTTTTTGGCCACCTGTTGGTTCGCGAGGGCGAAGACCCGATAATCTCAATCATGCAGGGCGTGCTCGGCATTTTTGTCACCGTATTGGCAGGGCGTTATTTCTACGGCGTGTTTGCAACGAAACGGGAAGCCGCCGCATCGGAGAAAACAAAAACACCAGCAGAGTTAGAACCGCCCGCGCGCGACTAACCCACTATGTTGAAAGCCAGGCTGACCATAAAGCAAGGGGGATCCGTCCGGTGAAGTCACTTTGCCGCCCGCCGTGTGTAAAATTGCTTCTCCTGCTGCATTGTCCCATTCCATCGTTGGTCCCAGTCGCGGGTAAATATCGGCGGCACCCATAGCGACATAGCAAAACTTTAGTGCGCTGCTGAGCATCAGTTGATCGGCGATTTTTTGACCTTCCAGCCAAGAACGCAACTTTGCTCCAGTATGGGTTCTGCGGCTTGTTATCATGGTCAGACCATTCGAAGGCGGCCGCCGCGCCGTCACCGTCCGCGCTTTGGCATCGGCATCAATGTGCCAAGTTTGGGCGGTATCATTCCAAAAAAGCGCGCGCCGTGCGGGCGCATAAATAACGCCAAATACGGGGCGTTGCGCGATCATCAGTGCGATATTGGTCGTGAAATCATCAGTTCCGGCGAGAAAACTCTTGGTGCCGTCCAGCGGGTCAACCAACCAGTAGGGGCTTGTGGCGTCATAGGCCGTGGATTGGAAACTCTCTTCGGCGACCACAGGGTAGGCTGGGGTAAGGCTCTTTAAACCAGCGATGATAACCGCTTCGGCGGCTTTATCCGCCGTACTGACAGGGCTACCATCCGGCTTTGTATGAACATGAAGTCCGAGCGCCTGTTCGGACAATATCGTCGAGCCCGCCGTACGTGCAAGCTGCAAAACCGGCGCAACCAAATCCCTCGACCAATTTGAGGTATCCATCCCTAATTAATCTTCTGCAGGCCACGTTCCATGCGGTTGACGAGCGGGTCATCGCCGGCCATGTCATCCTGCGCCGCGGCCATATGATCCACAACATCGCTCAAAGACTTCATTAGATGATCGCCCTGGCCGCGAATGGTATCGCGTAGTCCGCTGCCCTTTTGCTGAAGCGCATCGATAGCATAGGAGATAGCGGCAAGCTCACTCCGCGCCTGCTGCGCGATGCGGGCAAGATTTTGTGCCTGACCCTGCCACTGCTCACCCGCGCCTTCCACAAGGCTGACGGCATGCTGGGTGCCGTTGCCGAGTTGCTCAATATGCTGCTGCAGTGTGCTGCTAAGTTTTTGTAGCTGATCGGCAACCTCAACTGTGCTGGTCTGCGCGATAGCGCGGCTGTGTTCCATTTTTTCTTGCAACACATCAACCTGTTGGATGCTGTGGTCAAGTGTGCCGGAAAGGTATTTCTGTGTCGTGCCGATATGCTCGCTGGCGGAAGCCAGGTGCTCCAGCTGCGCATCAATTGTCTTACCAAAGCCGAGCAAGAGCTGCGCGGCATCCTCTGCCAGTTTATGCAGTGCAGTGGTCTTGTCTGCAACCAGAGCGCTGCTGCTGTTCGCGATAGCGTTGAAGCGCGCCAGCAATTGCTCAATATCCTGCTCAGCTTTGGTCGAGACGTGATTGAGAACGGAGGCTTTTTGCTCTAGCTGCAACGCCGCCTGCGCCACATGCTCATGCAAACCGCCCAACTGTTGGGCGATACCCTGGCGTAAGTCCTCAAGCTGAGTGCGATAATGTGCGCCAGCGCCCATCATCTGCTCTTGCGCCTTACTGCTGATCTCAGCCAATTGGCCGATGCTATGGGCCAGAGTCTGGCTGCCGACAGTGAGCACCTTGGCGGTGGCCTGAGCCTGTCCATCCATATGCTGCATCTTGCCGATCATCTGCGCTTGGGCAGCTTCTGCGCCTTCACGCAGGCTGTTCAGCCGGTCGCTGGCCAGACCAAGATGTGCGATAGCCGCAGCAGTCTGGTCAACCAGCTTCTGCTGCGACACTTCGATAACGCCTGTGCCGCGCTGCAGATTGCCCAACTGTGCAGCAAGCTGATGGCCAAAGTGCTGCAGCAGGGAACCAGCCTGTTCCGCCACGGACTGGAGCCGCTGCGTTTCATTGGCAATCACATCCTGCTGGCCGCTAAAGACCTCCACAAATGTGCCCGTGCTGTGTTCAAGCAGGCCAGCGGCATCGGCGGCATGTTCACGCAGCAAAGCACCGGCGCGCACCAACCGCTCTTCGGCGAGTGCGACGATTTGCGGCAGCGCGTTGCCCTCGCGACGCATATCGGCGCCAGCGGCGCGCAAATCCTCTGTTCCAGCCGCAATCTGCGTGACAACCGAAGTCGCTGCTTCTGCCGTGCTTGCACTATGTTCGACCAGGCGCTGCATCTCTTCGCGCAGATGAATAATCATGCCCTGCAGCTGACCAGCAACATGACTGCTCAATCCTTGCGCCTGTGTGGTGCCTTCGGTAGCGGCGCGCAGCAACTGTTGCAAACGATCGGCCGCAGCAGCCGTCTGCGACGCGAGTTGCACCGTGTGCTCCGTAATAGCGTTGCTTGCACCGGTGAGCGCCTGTTGTTCAGTTTGCAGGTGCCTGCCCAAGACCTGCAGGCGTGTTTCAACTTGACCTGCCGCGCCATCAAGTTTCGTGACTTCATCAGCCAAATATTGCGATGCTTGACGCGCTGATTGCGCGAAACGTAGGGCACTCTGTTCCAGATTGGCGATGACGTCGCTGTTTTGTGAACGCAGCTGGACACCAGCCTGCTGCATGTCGGTCATAACAGCGCGCAGCCCATCAGCGACGCGCGCGACCTCACCGGCATATTCGTCGCGCATCTGGGTGGCATGTTCCGTCATCCGATTGCGGATAAGCGTATGATTATCGTTGATGCGGGCAAGCAGAATTTCCACCTGCTGCGCCAGCGCATCCCCGCCGAGGTCTAGGCTGCCAACCGCTTCGACGACATGTTCGCGCAACTGCGCGCCAGTGCCATCGATGCGTTCCAGCATCGCGCTGATGTCGCCCATAATCTGCGCCATATCATGCTGCGCCTGTTCGCGCAGAGTTGAAGCGTAGGAGGTCAGCTCTGTCTTAATCTGTGTCTGGCTTTCAGCAATGGATCCAAGCACCTGCGCAAAGTCACGCTTAACCTGTGTGCCGCTCTGAGCGATGCGGGCAAGCACATCTTCGCTCTGGAAGCGAAGATGACCGATGCTGCCATCGATTTGCCCCAAAAGATGGGTGAGGCTGGTACTGAAACGTTCATTTTCATCTTCAGCCTTCTTTTGCAAGCTGTGGCAGTGGGTGCCGATACGATCGAGAACTGCCTGATTCTTTCCGTCAACCTGCGCCAACAAACCAGCGAATTGTTGTGCGATTTTTTCGCGGTTTGCTTCAATCGCTGTTGTGATGACCTGCGTCTGCTGCTGCAGAGCACCGCCTTTTTGCGTGACATCCGACAATAGTTCGGTGATTTTGTCGCCATAGAGCGTGGCTTCGGCGAGCGCCTGGTCACGTAGAGTGCTGATATGGGCACGCATTTGGTCGCGCATGGCCACACCGCCGCTGCCCAGCTGCTGCAGAGCATCGGCGAGGTCAGCGGCAATCAGAGTCTTTTGGTCGCTAATCTGGGTCAGGATCGTATCAGCCTGCAGCCGCAGCTTGTCGCCACTCTTATCGATATCATGCAACACATGGCCAAAAGCTGCCGCCATTTGGTCGGCTTCGGCAAAGGCTTGCGCGCGCATTTGTTCCGCCTCGACCGCCATTTGTGCGCGGATTTCGGCGTTATTGGCGGCAATTTTATCGAGCAGGAAAGTAACCTGCCCCATAATCTGGTCACCGCTTTGCTCGATGGTTTGCAAGATGTCCTGAGCGCGGCCATGCATGACGCGGCCACTATCTTCTATCCTCCCCACCAAGGACTGAACACCGCTCATCAGCAGGTCGCTTTCGCGTCGCGCCTCATCGCGTAGAGCGGATGTCTGCGCTGTCATTTGGCTCCGCACTTGATCGCCGCACTGCTGCAGGTTGTTCACCGCGTCCGCAATCTGCGTTGTCACAATCGTGCTGCTGGCGCTGATTTGGTTCAGCAACCCCTTGGTTTGGTCAGCGAGTTGACCGCTGCCGTCGTCCAGCGCGCGCAATATCGACGCCATATCCGCCGCCAGCCGATCAGCCTCGCGCTGTGTTTGCGCGGTCAGTCCGCGGGCATGGTCGGCCAGAGACTCCGTGACATCCATAATTTGCCGTACTTGCTCAGCTGCCACACGGCTGCTGGCCACCATTTGCTCCGTCTTGTCGCCGAAGCCGTCCTTGGCTTCCGCCACGGTCTGCAGGGTGTTAGCCGCCGCACCGCTGAACGCGGCAAGGGATTTGCTCGCCGCTTCCGTCACCGCGCTTAGACCTGCAATGCTGTGCTCTGCTGCCGCTGAAGCCGTCTGATGCGCTTGTGCCAGTTGGGCAAAGAGCGTCAGGAGTTCATCCCGTTGTAGAGCAGTCGCTTGCTTAAGAGTGCCTTGTTGGGCAGTGATTTGCTGCACAACATCCTGCAATGTCGCCATTTGCTCTTGGACGCCACCGCGCAATGCGCCCATTGCCTGTTCAACAACAGCACCCATGCCCTGCATTTGTGACAGTCGCTCCTGCAATTCGGCAGTGCTGTTTTGCGTAATTTCTACAAGATGGCTTTGCGCCGTGCCCGCGCTCGCCAGGGCGATATTGACGCTGGTCTCCATTTCATGGCCCATGCTCTGCAACGCGGCGATGCCCTGCCGCAGCTCACCCAAAAGTTGGCTGCTATGCTGGCTCATCGCGTCACGGAGCGAGGTGCTCTTGCCTTCTAATTCATCAAGGCTGTTTTGCAGTAGCTTGATTTGGGTGTCATGGGTTGAACTGATGCCATTCAGTCGTTCGGCATGGTCCGCAAGCCCGCTGCCAGCACGTGTGAGGTCGCTGACGACACGCTCAGCGGTTTGCTGCAACGAGATTTGCTGTTGGCCGAGCGTTTCATGCGCCGCCGCAATCTGTGTCATGCTGGCGCTGACATTATCCTGCAGCAGACGACCTGCTTGGGTTCCCTCGCTATGCAGACGGGAGAGCTGCGCGATGATACGATCATTGGCATCCGCGAGTTGCGTTGCCACCATCTGAATATCGGCATTGCCATCGCCGATCTGCTGCAGACGATCCTGCAACGCGCTTCCGAGTTGGCCGATTTGCGCGACGCCATTGCCCACCAGCTCATGCATTTGCTGGATTTTTTCTTCTACTGTTTCTGTAAATTCGGTTGCGAGGCCGCCGAAGCGCACCCCTGTCTCGCCGATGAGTGTAGCAGCAGCCTGGGCTTTTTCGTGGACGAGATCACCCGTGTTGGCAAAGCGCAACTCGAACGCTGCAAGCT
>JAGOHT010000199.1 GCA_017996055.1 Alphaproteobacteria bacterium | reverse complement strand
TGGGGTCAACAACAGGATCAGCGCCGGGGACTTGAACGGGACGTGTGGCCATGGGAGGCTCCCAAGATGTGGTTTAGAAGCCCGCATCTTCCAACCGCCTGCCGTTCGGAATCCCGAAAACTAACCAGCGCTGCGCTCTCGGTTCCTCACGCTGCCAGTAATCACAGGCACGGCCGGCGCACATTTTTTGCGCCAAAGCGACAGCAACCGTTCGCCATCGGCGTGCTTTGGTTCTACGTTCAGGTTCTTGTAGCCTGCCAGGGTGGACAGCGGCACAGACGCGGAGCTACTGATAGCCTCCATGGTCATGCCCTTGCAGCTCAGGTCTGTGATGACCCGCCACCAGTCAACCCGCTGCGATACTTCTGATTCAGCCATGGCTTTTCCTTTTATGATGCGGACAAATGCGCGCGCGCGAGGGTGGAGTGGGTTCTGAGCACTCGTCGAACAACATCCCGCGATACCTGCATCCTCGCGGCGATGGCTCTTTGTGGTATTCCGTCAGCAGCCAGCACCCTGACGCGACGCTCGTCTACATTTACTTTTGGCCGTCCAGCGCCTGGCCTTGCTCCGCCGCGACTCACCCCCGCCTCCCCGGCCTCGAATAGGCAGCAATCCCGGCTTTTCTGCCGATCATGGTGATGGATGGCTTTGTTAAACCGTATTCCTCGGCAAGCAGGTAGCGCTTTTCGCCTTGCTGGATGCGACGGACGATTTCCATGTTGCGGGCTGGGATTGGCTCTGCGTTTAGTGCGGCTCTTGGGTGGGTCATGGCAAAAATCCCATGCGAGGTTTAACGATAGGTTCCACGGCTTTTCCTGTGATTTCCTTGATGACGGCATGCAGGCGTTCAATCGTGTCGTCAGCCTGTTCGGGCGGCAACGGCGAAGCAGCGCCGCTCATGTGCAGCGGGTAGCTGTATTCGTCGCTGTCGGCTTTGTCCGCCTTCATCCCTCTGTTCAAACCTTGGAAAGCACTTCAACAGCAGCGCGGCATTCTTTGGCGGTCTGCTCGGCAAGCTGGGCCTGTTTCTCGTTACCCTCTTTTCGCCAGATGGGTGCGTTGTTCTCGCTGGTCTCGGCCTGTCGGGTCAGGGTTTCTATTGCGTGGTTCATGGGTTACTCCTTGGGTTTGTATGGCCGCTCAGGGGTTATTTAAGAATCTTGCGCACACGGTTGCGGGCATCGTCTCGCTGGGCATCAGTGAAGATAATCACCTTGCGAAGTTCGTTATCAGAATCGAGGGCAGTCAACGCCTTACAAAACAACATCGTCTGACCTGCGCCGCCATCTCCCTTACTAGCTGTGCCGTTAAGAATTTGCTTTACAAAAGCCATCACAATTGAAGGCATACCCTCCAAGTCCCCGAGGGTTAAGCGCCGATAAATATCAAATATCCTTGCCTCATCTTTTTTTTCAGCCACAAGCAGCACGCAAGCGGCGCGAATGCCAACACGTGTAAAACTCTTTGAGGCTTTTGGTGCATATGTCATCAATCGCTCAACAATTGGTCCAATCTTTTCGTTTATCTGTTTAATCTGCGCGACTGTAGGTCTGGCACTTCCACCCGTCGCTTGGTAGTGCAAGAACTTCATAACTTCGGTTTGCTTGGCTGGTATCTGCGCAGCATCTCCTAGGGTCCGGGTAATGCCTTGGTCAATAACTCCGAATGCCTCCGGGTCAACGTCATTCCATACAACCATCGGGCAAGGAACACCGCTAAGCGCGATAGCTTCCAATCGGTGTTGGCCGTCCATTAGCACACCTTCTGAAGAAATAGAAATTCCCTGCGGAGTCAGTTTCCATTCGCCGCGTGTTATGGCGTTTGCTAACCCTCTGACGGCTCCTTTGCGCAAATGCCTATTGCCGGTATTTAGTGAGAGCATCGCGCGTGCAATTTCAGGGGTTATCGTTGTAACTTCACTTCTCATTTTTTTCTCCTATATTTTTTGCACCAGTAACGCTGGCTGCGCCGTATCAAACTATTTCAAACTTTCCGACGAACGGTAGTTGCACGCACGGAATCCGTGTGTATAATTCACTCATGCCAGCAAAATCGCTGACAACCGCGCCTCGGGATTCAGGGGCAAAGGAATCAAAATGACTGCTCTTCAAAACTTCGAGGCCCTTTCCGCCGAACTCATCCGCTCCGGAGCTACCCCTAAAGCTGCCGCCTTCGCTGAAAAGATCAGCGCTCAAGTTCGCGCCATGGGCGCAGAATGGATCGAAGCGAACGCCCTCAAACTGCATGTAGCGCTCACGCCAGAAATTACACAACCCGGCACTGTCGAGTACACGAACGCTATCGCCCCTGTCTGTGACAACCGCGCTTACTACATCAGCGAATGGCAAGCAGTTTTGATGGGTTTGTAAAATGCCTAACCATCCGAACCGCCGCAAGCACCTCGCGGCTTTTTCGCCCGAAGCCCTGCAAGCTCTTCGCGCAGCGGCTGGCTGGACGCAGGAAGAATGCGCGTCAGTCATACACAGCACCCGGCGCACCCTGCAGGACTGGGAGGCTGGGATTGCGGCCATGCATCCCGGCTTGTGGGAGTTGTTAAACATCAAAGTTGCTAGAAAAGTTCGTAAAAATTAAAGTTGCTGCGCCGTATCGTTAAAGATTTTTCAGGTATTCGCTGTAAGGCTGGCGAATCAGGCGATGCCATGTCTTGTTTGCTTCGTTGTCGGTGTCCAGATCCTTGCGGGATGTGACCCCGCAAGTCATCCGCACGCGATCTGCAGCTTCTTCTTTGTTGGTCACAGCCTTGAATCCCGGTGTACGGTTGTTCAAAAACCTCCAAAAGGTCGGCTCCTGGCACCACATCACAGTTCGGTAACATGCGTCGCCCATCTGGGCGCGTGGTGGTTTTGGCTCCGGCTCTACTGGCTTTTCATCGTCTCCAATCTCAACCAACGCAGCCATAAACCGATGGCCTGCCGTGTTGCCCTTGCGGACAGTCAGGGCGCGGAATGCCTCAAGCTCATCCGGCGAGGACAGCCAGAAAGTGACCTTGCAGCCGCTTGTGTGTGATTCGGACCAGCCTGCGAGCTGGATTTCTCCGGCGAATGTTGGTGTCATATCAACCCCTTGTTAGACAAAATCACCAGAGAGCGCATGTGACCCATAAACCAGTCCAGATCCACTTCTTCGCGGGTCATGTGCGGCACACCCTGAAGCTGGTCATAAGCGGCGTCACAGGCTGTGCAGGCATAAGCACCAGCCAGATCAATAGCCTTGATGCCCTTACCCTTCCCGGCTGCACCGTGGCGGCAATGGCTCCATATCGTGTAGGCGGGGTCGGACTTACAGACGCCGATGATGCGCACTTGGCAATCCTCACCGTTGGCAGATTTGGTGATCTTGCTCACTTGATGCACCCCAGCGCACGTAAAGCGGCGTCTGGGCCATCGACAACCGAAAGCGAGCCGCCAATCCATGCCTTATGAAAGTCAACTTGCGCAGGCGTCAGAGCGCGGCGGCTTTGTGAAAGAGAACCGTCTTTTACTTCCATAAGCATGGTCTGGCCACGAAAGGCCACCAGCAAATCAGGCACGCCGTTACCCACTGCGGCCAGGCTATGCAC
>JAGOHT010000045.1 GCA_017996055.1 Alphaproteobacteria bacterium | reverse complement strand
ACCCGCATCCCTGCTTCTTGACGCCGGAAAGCGCTCTATCCTGGAAAAAACCGAAGACGAAACTCACCAATCGCTGCAGAAGCTAGGCGCTTCCTTGGCCAAAGGTTAAGCCCCGTCCCCGCCGACTCCTGTTGTCGGCGGGGTTTTTCGCAGGGGGGTTACTTCGTGGCACCAGCCAATGTGTCTTGAACTTTCGAGAACACGCCGGAGAGCTGCGGACCCAAGGTGAGCAGCACGGCGACGATGGCCACCGCAATCAGCGCGGCAATCAAGCCATATTCAATCGCCGTTGCGCCATCTTCGTCACGAATAAATCTTTTCATCAAATTGGTCATAATATCCTCCCTGTTTATATCCGGAACTTATTGCTCCTACCAAAGCCAGAATACCCCCACCCCTTTAAGAGGAGGTAAATAACGCATCAAATTGTCTTGTAAAAACAATGGGTTAAATCGTAATTAGATTCGGTGGAGATTGTTCGTAATTTCGAACTATCGACGGCTAACCTGCTGAAATCTCAGGAATGCCGCATGGGGGTGTGGCGTAAAAACGTGTCACGCGCACAACAATCGCACGCCGCTGCCCTGGTAAAGTTGCGCAACTATAACCATTTTGCTAGGTGTGGGCTCCGTGAGCCGCAAGTCGCCCCGGGTGAAATGGCGCTTATTGTGACGAGCAAGATTTATTTTCCGCGTTCCGTATCTGATCAGACCCTATTGACGCCGTCCCAGGCAGGGCGGCGCATCACAGGGGGCTTGAGTGTGCTCAATCGTGCCGGACGCGGCGCGTTCAGCAAAATCTGGGTGCCTCGCACCGTTGCGGAGAACCAGGAGCTGGCGGCTAATCACCAGTTTGAAGCCGAATGGGTTGCCGTGCGCGAGGTCGATATCGCGCGCCAATATGGCAATCACATGATTTATGACATGAAGACTGATGCGGGCAACCAGCTGAAATGGACACATTTCGACCATAGTCGCATGACCGACGATGGGTATCGGCTCGTCGTAGTAACCATGGGCGTCTATGAGAAACCCGCGGTACGTGGCGATGAGTGGCAAATATTTGATCAGGAGCTGCGCGAACGGGTGCAGCAGATCGCCAATATTATGTGGGATGTCGAACGCGGCGGTCTGATTGGCGATGCGCTCACCCGCCAGCTCTGGTTCAAGGGTTGGAACGACCAGCGCGTCGCGCCCGATATTGGTCTCAGCCTCGCCGGGCTTGATCTGTTCTACAACACCAAAGCCTGGCGCACGCCGAGCCCAACCAAGCGGCTTAATTTCCAGCTGACGAAGAAGTTCCTCGAAATCGTCGGAGAACTAAGGCAGGACAATTTCGACAGTGACCAAGTTCTGTTCGGCATTCATATTCCGGAGTTCCACAAGAGCAATCAGTGGATTTACCTCGCTGAGGGCGAGCACAAGATTTGGGAGTTCAATAGTCTCATCAGCAGCATTTATCGTAAATTCGATATGTGGTCGGTCGGCGGCGCTGGCGTGCAGCCTACCGTAATGCATCTACCGACCTATCGCCATCGTCAGCGCGTGCGCGGGGAAATTAGGCGTTAATACGACTTTCAGACGCCGTGCGCGCTGATGCGCGCGCGTAGGCAAGCAGGATGAAGGCTTGCACCCGCCGTTGAGGGGCTTATTAACTAAGCCGCGTCGAGCACACCGAGCGCATACCAGCTGACCATGTGATCATTGCAGATATCGCGAATTAGGGTTTCGGCGAAATCGGCACCCACATCTGCTCCAGCAACAAAGATCTTTCCCGCCATGGTCGGGTTGCCCGCGACGCGCTGCAGTTCCGGCATCAGCGCATCAGCGGATTCGGCAAGACCAACCCGACCTACGGCTTGCAACACCAGCGCTTCGGCAATTTCCAACTCGAGCGGTCGTCCTGCCACTGGCGATGCTAGATAAATCGGCGCATCCTGCACCGCGTCGCGCTGCAGCTGCTGGTTATAGGTGCCAGCGAGGCGGGGGTAATCAAAATTGGCTTGGCCAAGGCCGCCGAAGCTGCCGCGCATCGGCGCGGCAACGCCAAACGCCAAGAGCATATGAATGGCTGCTACGACATCCGATGGCGTGAAATTCTGACAATCGGGATGCGCCAGAACATCGCCGATGGTCAGCGGCATCAACCGCATAAGCGTAAGCAACTGCTGGAACAGCGGTGTCGTCAGGTCGAGCGTCTGGCCGTTCTTTTCCAGCCGCGCGGGCAGCGTCACGCTCTCACGCAGACCGAAGTAGAAATAGCCGAACAAAGATGAAGAATCGGCGCTAAACTGCGCCGGTTGTTTTACCCAGATATCGCTACGCGTCGTGCGTGCGGTGGCAAAGTCCTTGATGACTTCATAAAGCAGATGTTGACGTAAACCATAGAGCACATCCTGCGCTGCGTGTGGTACCATCATCTCCAGATAGTTGGCCTGAATATCCGCGTCACCAATGAAACCGAACTGTGCCGGTGCCAGCGCCGCTATCATTTGTACTGCAGCGGATTCGGCGGCCAAACCATGCCCATAGCGCTGCAGAAAAGCTTCCGGCTGTTGTTGCCCCAGCGCGGCATCAAGCGCAGCAGCCGCGGCTGGATGCGCGGCGAAATAGGCACCGCCGAGTTGTTTCAACTCATGGAGAAACTCGCTCTGCTCCGCGGCAGGCAGTTCTGGCGCGAATTCGGCAACCATGAATTGCAGCGCATCGCAATGCGGCGGAAATGGCGCATAGCGACACACAAAAATTCCGCCCGGCGCGACGCGCTGCTGGGCCATGGTTTGCACCTGGCTCAAAGCAGCCGCGTTGGCGACCGTACCCAAGTCAGCACAGAATATATCGACGGGCGCAAAAGCCTCTGGCGCATCGGGGGTGACAAAACTACACTGGGTGAGGCGCAGTGCTTGTGCCCGCGCCGTCGCAGCGCTCGCTGCCGCCGCATCTGGCAGCACGAATTGAAAAGTCCCTTCGGGATTGCTGGCAGCTAAACAGAGCGCTTCCGTGACGGCGATGGCACCGAAGCGGGCGTAACGGAACGGCGTCTCCGGCGCGGGCGGCACTACACCACGTAAAGCGGCAGCATAGCGCAGGGCAACGGGATCAAGATTGAGCGTTTGCTGCATTCTGGCTTCTCCTAAGCGTTATCAGCGTCAGCTAATGTAATTGAGAATCGACAGGTTAATCAATTTCGATGTCGCAGCATAGGAGGCCTGCAACTGCGTATTATAGGCGTTGATCTTGACCGAGACTTCGTTGATATCGGCGTTGCGGATTTTATTAATCTGCGTCTGCAGTAAATCAATCGTTCCCTGCTGACTCTTTTGCGTATCTGACAGGATTTTCTGGTTGCCCGCGACCTGGGCGCGCAGCGAACGAACGCCGTCGAGCGCTGTCTTGAGGTAGGTCTGCGCCTGCGTCATATAAGTCTGGTAATTGCTGGCATCCTGCGTTGCCGCATAGGCGTAGCGCATGCCCTGCATCAGGTTCTGAATAGCGCTGTCTGTGCTGGGAAGACCGTAGGCCAGCGACAGGCTGTCATCAATCGCCACGCTATCTTTCGTATAGGCCTGCGCGTTGCTGCCTGGCGCACTGGTGTCATAGGGTGGCAGCGTCGGGCTAGTCGCCGGAAAGGTCTCGACAGGCGGATTGGTCAGCGCTTTAATATCTCCTATCGGCTTCGTGTTGTAACGGGTGCCCGCAAAGATGAAGCGGTCGTTGAGCTTCTGATTGAGATAGAACGCCACCTGGTCGATGGTGCTGCTAATCTGCGCCGGTACGCCCTGCTCGGTTGCGGCTGTGGCGTTCTGGGTGTTGGTAATCGTGCTCTGCGTGCTGTTGATGAGCTTTTCGAGCGCGCCCAGCGATGTCTCATACAGATCAAGCCGGGGCTTGATGCTGCCAATGGCGGCAATATAGCTCTCGGCCTTGTCTTGCAGGTTGCGGCTATTGACCAGCGTACGCGACTCATAAGCGCTGTATTGCGTCAGATCATTGGTCTTGACGCCGCTGGCGAGCTGTTGTGTCAGGTCAGCGAGCGTACTCTGACCTTTATTCAGCCCCGTGGTCACCTGGGTCAGAATGCTGAGGTTGCTAATACCGGAAATCATCAGCGCACCATGTCAATGATGGATTGGTTCATCTGCTGGATAACACTCACCAAGCGTGCCGCTGCCTGGTAAGAACGTTGCAGCGTCTGCAGGTTGATAAGCTCGGCATCGACATTGACCGCCGACTGGTCGGTGAACAGCTTCTTGAAATAGTCGCTCTGGCTTTGTGCGACTTCCGCCTCATCAGCCGCGCGCTTGGCACCGGTCTGCCAGACGCCGATGATTTCCTGCGTATAGTCCGTATAGCTTTGGTTGGTGACCGTCTGGCCATAGGCGGTGAAGCTGCGGGTGTCGGTGCCCATCGCCGTAGCAACGCTCCCCGCCGCCAGCTGTTTAACCGAACTTGTGCCGCTCAGAAGAGTGGTATTGACCGCGAAATCGGTTCGGTTGGCGCCGGTGAAGAAGCCGCTGGCCAGTTCACCAGTGGCAGCTGTAGCGCTGTTATAGGCTTGGGCAAAGCTGTCGGGTACTGTCGTCGCATTCAAAAATCCGCTGACCAGCGTATCAAGCTGGCTTCGCAGCTTGCGGATTACTTCCTGCGTCGGGTCTGGGTTGGCGGCGGCAGGCGACGTATCAGCGCGCAAGGCCAGGAGGGCTTCAAGGCGTCCGTTCTGTAGATTGGTATTGACGACCGTCGTGCTGCCAGCTGCTGTAATATTATTGCCGGAGAAGCTAAACTGCTGCGCCTTACCGTCCAGCAGAGCGAAGCCGTAGGGCGTATAGACCGCGACCTGGCCATTATTGCGCTGCATGATGCGAATATCCACGTACTGCGCGATTGTCTGTAAAGCCGTATCCCGCTGATCCTCGTAGTCACCGGTCGGTGTGCCGCTGGCTAGCGCCTGCGCAATCTGGGCATTAAATTTCTCAATGTCCTGCAGCGCATTATTGAGATCGGTAACGGCCGTACTGATATCGCTGGCGATGGCACGGTCAAGTTGTTCAACTTTGCTGGAAAGCGTGCGAACCGTACCGGCGAAGCTATTGCCGCTTGCGATCACCTGATTTTGCAGCGCGCTATTTTCGGGCTCAGCCTGCATCTGCCGCCAGGCGGAGGCAAAGGTGCTGAGATCGCCGGTTAGCTTCACGCTGTCGCTGCTAGACCCCAGAATATCCTGTATCTGGCTGAGATATTGGTTTTGCGCGCTCTTGAAGCCATTCTCCGCCGATGCGGCGTTGAGCTGCTTTAATAGTGTCGCATCACTGGCGCGCGAATAGTCACTGATCTTGACGCCGACGAGATCGACCCCGTCACCAACCGGTGCTAGGTTGGCGGTCTTGCGCGTATAACCCGGCGTATTGGCATTGTTGATGTTGTTCGACACCAGCGCAATCTGCTGCTGCACCGTCTTGAGCGAGGTGAGCGCGCCGCTGAGCGCTGTATCGAGCGACATGACCTGAACCCCTTCCTAGACTTTACCGCACCACATTGATGATTTCTTCCAACATGCTGCTGCCCGTACTTATGACGCGGGCGTTGGCGGAGTAAGTGCGCTGGTAGGTAATCATCTTGGAGAATTCCGAGGCGATATCCACGTTCGACGATTCGAGCGAGTTACCGGTGATGTTGCCGGCGCCGAGCTGCCCCGAAGAACTGTAGCGCGGAGTGCCGCTATCAATGGTTTGCGAGAAGGCATTGCCTTCGGCGCGCTGTAGATTGTTCGGTGCATAGAACTGGACAATCGGCACCTGGTAGAAAATTTTCGAGGAGCCGTTGTCATAATTGAGGCTGACGAAGCCATTCTTGTCGATACCCAGCGACTGAAACGAACCGCGTGGAATACCGTTCTGCTGCAACGTGGTCACCTGCAGGTCGGTGTCGGCAAACTGGGTGACGCCGCCCGTCGCGCCATAGGTGCCGAGGTCAAGTGTCACGGTCTGGCCGCCCGCGCCAGGGAAGTTGGGGGTGAAGGTGATGGTTGCCTTGCCGACCGGCACAGTCGTGGATGGGTTGACGACCGTATAGCCTGTTCCGGCAACAATACCAGCCGTCGCGCCCGTGCCGTAGGGCGAGACCGTGCCTGCCGTGCTGCCGGTTGTATCAAAGTTTATCGGCACTGAAAGGGTCAGGTCGCCGGTCGTGCCATTGCCGTCTTCGACGACGACATCCAGCTGCCACTCGCCGCTATTGGCTGCGCCGGCGGTGCTCCACTGAAAGGTCATGGCGTGCTTGCTGCCGACCTGGTCGAAGAGGTTCAGGGTTGATGACGAGGAGACATAAGTGCTGGCCGCACCCGCGGGCAAATTGGCAGCATAAGTAATATTGCTTGTTGCGACCGGATTATCGAGCAGGGCGGAGATTTTAATCGGCGAGACATCCGCCGTATTGACCGTGCCAACCGAGTCAACCTCATAGCCGGTCAGGAAGTACCCGGCACCATTGATGAGAAAGCCGTCTTTGCTGAGCGTATAATCACCGCGGCGGGTATAGAAATTCTCGGCGCTAAAGCTGGTGCTGCCGGTGGCATCAACTACACCCTTGCGGACGGCGAAAAACCCGTTCCCCTGAATGGCCAGCGAGGTGCTGCTATCGACCTGCCGCAAGTTGCCCTGAATTGAATTCTGGTAAATCGGTGTCGCGCTGACACCGCCCGGATCGTTGACATTTTCGTTCGATTGCGTCACCAGCGACTGGAAGCTGGTATCGACCCGCTTGTAGCCAATCGTCTCCGTATTGGCGAGATTATCCGAAACGTTCGCAAACGCGCGCGACTGTGCATTCAGACCGTTGACGGCGACGTTGAGGGCGGAAAAGACGCTCATGGGACACTCCTTGGTTCAAACGCCGCCCGAAAATCATCGGCAGCGGCCAAAATTCTCTCCTCTCCGAGCAAGAGCCGTGCCAAAGCCTAACCATATGATTGAACATGCGTTTTTTCTTAGCCGTTGCATGAGGCGGCAAAAGCTACCTAGGGATGCGCGGTTGGGATGAGCAACTCTACCCTTTGAGGGGGCGACGTTGGCGCGCTTCATAGATTGCAGTGACGCTCCCCGCCAGCACGACAACGAGGGCGCCCGTCAAAATCTGCGGCGTCGGCATCTCATGCCAGAAGAGGTTGCCGAACAAAATCGCCCACAGCAACGTCGTGTAATTGAAGGGGCTGATGGTGGCGGCGGGTGCAAACTGATAGGCCTTGGTCACGTAGAGCTGGCCTATGAAGGCGCAGAGGCCGGTCAAGGTTAGTTGCGCGAAGTCACTCCAGCTTGGCGTGACCCAGACAAAGGGGAGCGCCAACGCCATCATCACGGTAGCGAAAAGTCCAAAAAACCACACGGTGGTGAGTGCCGGTTCGGTGCGCCCCAATTTGCGCACCCAAACCATCGTCACGCCATAGAGCAGTGAGCCAAGGAGCGCGACGGCCAGCCCAATATTATTGACCGGCACTTTGCCTGGCTGCAGCATTATCAAGACGCCGATGAGGCCGCCGATGATGGCAACCCAGCGTTGCCACCCAGCCTTCTCTTTCAAGAAAAGCATTGCAGCGACAGTCGCGAAGGTCGGGCCGAGAAAGCCGATGGCTACCGCATCGGCGAGCGGCAGAAGCTTGAGCGCATAAAAGACACAGAGCATACAGGCGAGGCCAACGATGCCGCGAATGAGATGGCTGCGCAGATTCGTGGTCGCAAAGTAAGCTGGTTGTTTTTGCCAGAGAATGACCGCGCCACAGGGCACCAGGACGAAGAGCGAGCGGAAAAATACCACCTGCAGCACATCATAGCCACCGGTCATGGCTTTGCCGAAGACGTTCATCACCGAGAACGCCATCATACTGAGCAGGATGTAGGCGATGCCGCGCAAGGGCTGGTCTTTGCCGTGCGCACTCATCGGTTTGCTCGCGGCATGCCGGGCATTTTGCCCGTCTCAAAAAGCGTAGTCATAAAAATAGTCCTAAAACCAAGCACTCTTTCTATGGCAGGGCTTGGTGCAGAACAACCAAAAACTGGAAAATTACGGCAACAAACTGATTTGTCCCTCATTACTCAGCCGCATGGCCGGGCCGTAAGCCTCGTAAAGATAGCCGCGCACTAGGACGCGCTTGCCGGTCAGCGCCAGTACATCAAGACTGGGGAAGTTTTTCCAGTCGCGTTTGTCGATGACGGCGGTGAAATCGGTGTGATAAGCGGCGCCGAAATTCAGATAAATCTTGGTCTTGACCTTAGCGGCCTGCACCACTGTGCCAGTTATCAGCGCATAATGACCATATTGCGTTGCCGCCTGGGCGGCATCCGTCGGCTGCAGTTCCGGTAATTGCCAAATACCGCGTTTGGCCATCCGAGCTTCTTCTTCCAGCGGCAGCAATTTGGTGGTGCCGATCTCCTGGCCAGTGAGCGGATAGACATGTGCAAGACCGGCGTGCACCAAGGCTGCCGCGACCGAAACTTCCTGCCCTTGCCGATCATTGACCCAGACTTCCGTCAGCAGACGGCCAAAGCGGTCTTCGCGTCGTTCTGGATTGAACCGAAGCGTCACGGCCTTATTGACGGTCAGCGTGCTGACGAGCACCTGCGCCTCGTGCGCCAGCGTCAGATCGCAGCCGAAATCATCATATTTATCATTAGTCTTTGCGCGGCGTGTGCTGGGCAGGCAGCGCATGGCATCTTCCGATTTATGCGGGATCTCTAGCGTGTTGATGCCATCAACGCGCACACGCCGCCCATCTTTGAGCACCAGGGTATCGCCATCGACAGCGCGCGCTACGGTCGCAGTCTCGCTAACCGTTCGCTGGACTTCGGCAGCGGCAGGGCTGGATACCAGCTGAAGACCGGTAGCAAGAACGCAGAGCGACCAGGCAAAAGAAAAGGGGCGCAAAAGCAACCCGCTCTTGCGCCCCCGATTCATCGACAAACGCCTTAACCGGCGTTGCGCTGATGCTGGTGCGAAGCCTTCGGTTCATCGGCCAGCATGTCCTGCTGGTCTTGTTCCAGGGTCGCAATGACCTTGGCGGGGTCCTTAAAGGTCGAACCCGTGCCGCCCATCGCCAAAGACGGCGCCACGGATTGCAGCTCGCCGACGATCTGGCCACCAGCCTGAACTTCCAGCTCGCCATATTGCACACGGCCGGTAATGCGGCCGGTCGAACGCACGGTCAGACGGTCATGGACAACCAAATCGCCCTCGAACTTACCGGCAATATCGGCATTGTCGATCTCGACCGAGCCTTGGAACATACCGGCTTCGGTGATCTCGATGAGGCGGCCATCGCGCAGGGTCGCGCTAACATTGCCTTCCACAACGAGAACATCGCAGGTTGCGATTTCGCCAGTCAGGGTAATTTCACGGCCAACGGTCAGGCGGCGCACATCTTCATGGGCTTCGCCAAAGGCGCGACGCGCAGCAGGCATTTCAATCCGGCGCGGATTGGGCACGGCGGCGGGGGGCGCGCCACGCAACGGCAGCGGCGAAGTCTCGCCCAACTTGGCCGGGCTGCTATAGGCTGATTCGGTCTTAACCAGGGTGCCGCTCAGGCTGGCGGGATCGTAATTCGCAGGGTCTTGGCCTTTGCGTCCAAACATTGTTGCCACTCCAAAATGAAGGAAGAATTGAAACGATGAACTACCATAGCCAGCGTGTGCGCCGCAACAGCGTTGGCGAAGTTGTGCACAGCTAATTTATTTTCGCGCGCGCGGGTATGGTTAGTGCTGTGGATAACTCAAACAGGGCTTTCGTGTTCGCTGCATCGTGCACTCTGGAGTTGGGGCGCGCCGGTTGCCCGCGCTTGGCATAAAGACCCGTTCGTGTTGCCCACTCCGGGGCGTTAGCAACGGTGAGCGGGCAGCGCGCGCCCTGTTCAGGTGTGAGCACGAACGGTGTAAGGCAGCGCCAGAAGAATCCGGTCAAGCCGCCGACCAGGCCGATGCGCGTGGCCACCATGCCGGGATGGACGCAATTGACGGTGACGTTGCGCCCCGCCTGCCGCCGAGCTTCCTCAATACTATACATTAATAAAGCAAGTTTGCTCTCGGCATAGGCTGAGAGCATCAAGCGCGGGCGCGGAGTGCGTAGATGGTCAAGATTAAACCGCGCATGATCGGCGGAGGCTGAGCCGACATTGACAATCCGTGCTGATGCCGATTCTTCTGCCCCATAAGCCTGCAGCAGCGGCAGTAATTCCTGCGTCAATAAGAAGGGCGCGAGATAATTGACCGCCAGCGTGGTCTCGACGCCATCTTCGGTCAGGGTAAAGCGTGGGCTGAGGCAACCGGCATTATTGACCAACAGCGCCAGCCTGTCTGTGCGCTGCCGTATGGCCGCCGCCACGCGGCGTACCTCGGCCTGTCGGGATAAATCGGTCAGCAGAAGCTCGGTGACGCCATTGGGCACCATCTGGGCCAGCCAGCCTTGCGCCGCCCTGCCGCGACCAGCATCGCGACAGACCAGCAGGACAGTATAGCTTTGCTCCAGCAAGCCCCGTGCAATCCAAAGGCCAATGCCGCTGCTGGCGCCGGTTACCACCGCGATGCGCTTATTTGTCATGGCGATAAGCTAGCATAAATCCCGCAATATCCCATAGCCAAGGCCGCACGAAATGCTGGACAAAAGGCCTTGGCTTCTGCAGTTTGCTGCAGCTTTATTGGAAAAGGAAACCTCATGAACCCCACCTATGGTCTTTGCGCCATTGGCAACGCCATTGTCGATGTTCTGGCGCACGCCACCGACGCATTTTTGCAAACGGAACAAATTACCAAGGGTGGGATGACCCTCATCGATGAAGCGCGCGCCGATGCGCTCTACAACAAAATGGGGCAGGCGGTTGAGGTTTCTGGCGGTTCCGCCGCCAATACGATTGCTGGTTACGCCAGCCTGGGCGGCAAGGCGGCCTATATGGGCAAGGTGCGCGATGACCAGTTGGGAAAGATTTTCCGTCATGACATGCAGGCGCTCGGCGTCACCTTCATCACGCCCCCGGCGCATGAAGGGCTGAGCACAGCGCGCTGTCTCGTGCTGGTAACGCCCGATGCCCAGCGCAGCATGAGCACGTTTCTGGGCGCGGCGAGCAGCTTTGGCCCCAAGGATATTGATCCGGCACTCATCAAGGCTTCACAAGTCACCTATCTGGAAGGCTATCTATTTGACCGGCCAGACGCGCAGGCAGCCTTCTTTGAAGCCGTGCGGCTGACCAGCCAGGCGGAGCGCAAACTGGCGCTCACACTCTCGGACACATTCTGCGTCGCGCGCCACAAACAGGCCTTCCGCAACCTCATCAATGCCGGGGTCGATATCGTTTTCGCCAACCAGAACGAACTGCTGGAGCTGACCGAGACGAAGGATGTTCACGCCGGTATCGCCACCTTGCATGAAAGTTGCTCGCTGTTGGTCACGACGATGAGCGAGAAGGGCGCGATTATTGCCGCGCGCGGCCAGGAACCGATTGCGATTCCTGCGGCGCCGGTCAAGCAGGTCATCGATAGCACCGGTGCGGGCGACCAGTTTGCCGCCGGTTTCCTCTATGGGCTGACGCATGGCCGCGACCTCGCCACCTGCGGCCATCTCGGCGCGCTGGCGGCGGCGGAAGTCATCAGCCATTTTGGTCCACGTCCGGAACAATCCTTGGCTACGTTGGCAAAGCCTCTGCTGGCAGCTTAGAAGCTGTCTAAATCCCCAGCGCTTTAAGGCGATCGATCCACGGCTTAATTTCAGTCATCGAGACCTGATTGTCGGCGAGGTATCCGCCCATCTCCGACAGGAGATCATCGCAGGTCGCCATCGGGATTTGCCCCTTGTCGCATTTCTCGCCCAAAGCCGCGAGATTGAGGCCGATGACCATCCGGTAGGCACCGGCATCATCCGAACTTTGCGTATCATGCGCGAACTGCATTGCCGGGTTTCGCAGCATATCAGAGACCGTTCGGAATCGTGCGCGCAATTCTGCATTCGCCGCAAAACTTGCGCTGCTCACCAGCATAATTCCGGCGATTGTCAGCAAACCGAAACGATTGGTCTTCATTGGCTTCCCCTCCGCTGTTGCAGCATCAGGATGGCGCAGCAAGACAACGGCGTCAATCGACCTTTGCTGCAGTCAACGGGCGCAGCACACCAAAGACACCGTCTTTCTCGTCATCAGGCCCGGCAGCAAAATAGAGCGCGTCCTTGTCACCCAGACTCTCACCATTACCAAACAGAATTCCCCAGATTTTGTCGATGATGACAGGTTTACCCTTGCCATCGCGAAGGACATCGATGAATTGGCGCGTTGCGCCGTCATAGGCGGAAATCGTTCCGTCACCGAAATTTCCGACAATTAGTGCGCCACCCAGCTTACCCCAGGAAGCGGGCGCGAAGACCACGCCCCAGGGTGCGCTCAGCTTGCCGGCGTCCGGCCAAACCGCAACCAACTTGCCGTCCTCGGTAAATTCCGCGACACGGCCAGAGCCAGGCTCACTTGTATCCTCCTCGCCCGGCCACAGCGCGTTCTTGGCACAAACCTTCTCAGCCTGCGCTGCCTTGGGGCACTTCTGGGTTTTGGCATACGTGACAAAGAGATGCGGTTTGCGCGCGGCGTCCGTTTCCCCTTCATTCACCGGCAGAAGCTGAATATTGAAGGGTGCATATTCTCCGGCATCGACCTTGCCGTTCTTATTGGTGTCAAAGGGCTGATCAAACGCAAGTGGCAACGGCTGGAACTTGCCATCAAAGACCTTGATGGCAGGAGCCGCACCAAAATCCGCAACATAGAGCCGGTCATAGGCTGCGTTCAAAGCCAGTCCGAAAAACTGCGCGCCAATGGCCGACTGATCAATCACCTTCAGGGCTTCGCCCGACCGGTCAAAGCTGCCATCTGTTTTTTTTCGCTCCGTCCAGGCCGAGACAATGCCGCCATCGCTGGCAAAGAGGAACTTGGCGGGGGCAGTGATTTGTTCCGTATCCGGTACGGTCTGGGAAATGACAAAATGTTCCGTGCTGTCACTGAATACAACGCCAGTGGCAAACTTGTCACCGCCGCCGACCGGAAGCTTGACATATTTCAGCGCATCCGTGTGCATGCTGCGCAGCAAAGCTTCGGGCGATTGCCGGACATCACCGACATATTCATAGCTGACATCCTTCGCCGTAATCCAAAAATGCCCACCCGCGCCTGCCGGACGGATGGCGATGCCCCAGCCATTGACGAAGTCATTCTCAAGCCAGCGTGGCGCGTAGTTCGTCTTATTGGCGGTGAAAGTTTCTGCAACAAAATGTGGTGTTTCGCTGTGTTCGGCTGCGTGTGCCGTCAAAGAGAACCCGACGAGCAGGGCGATAGCGGCGGGGGAATTACGGTTCAGCATGACAAGCTCCAGCTTTGAGACCAGAGGCTTATAATGCGAATGCTTCTTAATTACAAGAGGGCGTCGGCTTCATCTGGATAGCGGATGGCGGCAGTCCAGCGCCGTTCCAGTTTGAGGAGCAGCCGGTAGGAGGATTCGAAATGCTCCGTGGTCGACCCACCGCGCAGGAT
>JAGOHT010000044.1 GCA_017996055.1 Alphaproteobacteria bacterium | reverse complement strand
CGAATAAGCCCCCATGCCGCCGGTGTTCGGCCCCTTGTCGCCGTCATAAACCGCCTTGTGGTCTTGCGCCGAGGCAAACGGCATGGCGCGCTGCCCGTCGCACAGCGCGAAGAAGCTCACTTCCTCGCCCGCCATATATTCTTCAATCACCAGCTCCGCGCCCGCCGCGCCGAACTTGCCGCCCTGCATCGCCTCGCGCACGGCCTCCTGCGCCTCGGCGACCGTCTGCGCGACCGTTACGCCCTTGCCCGCCGCCAGCCCATCGGTCTTGACGACAATCGGCGCGCCCTGCGCCGCGATATAGTCCAACGCGGGCTGCATCTCCGTAAAGCGCTGATACTTGGCGGTTGGCACCCCGGCGCGCGCGCAAAGGTCTTTCATGAAACCCTTGGAGCCTTCAATCTGCGCGGCGGCCTGGCGCGGCCCGAACGCCGGAATTCCGGCAGCCTGCAGCGCATCGACCAGACCGCTCACCAGCGGCGCTTCCGGCCCCACTACCACGAAATCAATTTTCTCCCGCTGGCAGAAGCTGACGACAACGGCGTGATCCTCTCCCTTCAGCGGCACGCAGCGGGCGACGGCGGCAATACCCGGATTACCCGGCGCGCAGAACAGCGCGGCGCAGTCCGGCGACTGCGCAATGCCCCAGCACAGGGCATGTTCGCGTCCACCGCCGCCAATCACCAAAACCCGCATAGACATACTTCCCGCCCTTCGCCTATCCTTGCGCCATGACCAGCGAACCCGCCAGCCTTCTCGACCAGCCCCGCCCCGGCAGCAACCTGCCGGAATTTACGGTATCGGAGTTATCGCGGCAACTGAAACAAACGGTCGAGGAGCGCTTTGCCCATGTGCGGGTGCGCGCCGAGATTGGCGAGTGCAAATATCACAGCAACGGCCATGTTTACCTGTCGTTGCGCGACGAAACCAACGTGCTCGCCGCCGTCATCTGGAAGGGCTCGACCGGCCGCGTCGGGTTGCGGCCTGAGGTGGGGATGGATGTCGTCTGCACCGGCCGCCTGACCATTTATGCCGGACAATCGAAATATCAGTTGGTCATCGAGCAAATGGCGCTGGCAGGCGAAGGCGCGCTGCTCAAGCAGATTGAGGATCGCAAGAAGCGGCTGGCGGCGGAAGGGCTGTTTGCCGCTGAGCGCAAGCGCGCGCTTCCTTATATGCCGCGCACCATCGGCGTCGTCACCTCGCCGACCGGCGCGGTCATCCGCGATATTCTCCATCGTGTGCAAGATCGTTTTCCCTGCCATGTCGTGGTCTGGCCGGTGGCGGTGCAGGGCGCGGGCGCGGCGGAGCAAGTGGCCGCCGCCATTGCCGGGTTCAACGCGCTGCCCGCCAACAGCCCCCTGCGCCCCGATGTGCTCATCGTCGCGCGCGGCGGCGGCTCGCTGGAAGATTTGATGGCCTTCAACGAAGAGAGCGTGGTGCGCGCGGCGGCGAACAGCGCCATTCCGCTCATCTCCGCCGTCGGGCATGAGACGGATACGACGCTGATTGATTTTGCCTCCGACCGGCGCGCCCCCACCCCCACGGCGGCGGCGGAAATGGCGGTGCCGGTGCGCGCCGAGCTGCTGGCAGCCACCACCAATCTCGGCGCGCGGCTGGCACAGGGCTGGCAGCGCGAACAGGCGGCGCGGCGCGAACGGCTCACGCTGCTCAGCCGCACATTGGGCGACCCGCGCCGGATGCTGGAGCCGCTGTGGCAGCGCACGGACGACCGGGGCGCGCGGCTGGATGGCGCGGTAAAGCAGCTTCTGGCGCTGCAGCGTGCGCGCCTCGACAGCGCGGGTGGGCGACTGCCGCATCCGCGCGAATGGCTCAAGCTGGCGACGCAAAAACTGAACAATGAAGCGCGCGCACTGAGCGCCGCGCTCAAAACGCGGCTGCAGCGCTTTGAAGAGCAACAAAGGCGACTGCCGGAGCTGGCGGCGCGGCTCGACCGCGCTTACCGGGTGAAACTGGAACAGAACGGCAATACGCTACAGCGGCTGAGCCAGCTGCTCGTCAGCCTGTCGCCGCAAGGGGTGCTGGAGCGCGGCTATGTGCTGGTGCGCGGCAAAGATGGCGACCTCATCACGGCGGCGGCGCAAACCCGCGACAAGCAGAGCATCACGCTGACGTTCCACGATGGCGAAACCAGCGCCCTCATCAGCAAGCCGAAAGATGTCGGCCAAGGCAAGTTGTTTTGAATTGAAATGGCTGCAATCACTTTGCAGCCTGAATACAGCGTCTAAACTGAGTCAGTGCAGTTAGGCTGGCAATGACTTGGCTCTTTTGTATACATTTAGAATAGGGCGTATGCGGTTATACTCGTTTTTTACACTTGCCAAGTATTCTCTCTCATTTGACTCTGCATTAAATACAGACAGTATCCCTCTATAATCTGGCTCTGCATTTTGTATATTTGCGCACGCCCTCTCAGCCAACATTATTGTCTCAACTACATCTTTTGCAAATTCATCCGGCGCATAATCGTATTTAGTATTGGTTCTAAATAAATTTTCTATCGTTTGAATTATCCAATGCTGTCTTATGGGTGGTTGTGGGTGCGTGTATTGAGTTGGATTGACCAAATCCCAACACTGACAATCAAAAATTCTAAAAAAGACATACACTGAAAAACACACACCCTGAACTAAAGATTTATTGCTGCGAAGCGAATACTCACCAGCCTTCTGCGCCTCTGTATCCATAGGTGCTTTAGGCCTTGGATTCATTGCGAGGAAATTTCTCATTCCATCTCTCGCACGATAAGCTTCATTTATCGCGCAATAGATCGCAAAACAGTCAGCGTCCATCTCTAAAGCTTGACTTGTAAGATTAGAGAATCCGGAAGATGCGGTAGCAATTGAATGATCGTTATTGTTTAAGCTGCGTTTAAATTCGGCGTGACCAGCAATCAGATGCCCAATTTCATGAAATATGAGGTAGTTGAGGGCATTATAAAATAGAATGCCCGCAAAATGGTGCCTTGTTCGATCAAGCGGTGTGCAATAGCTATGTCCCTGTTCAAGAAAATTCGTAAATAAGAAAGGAATGTGCGACCTGGTAGACGCTTCTTTTGAAGCGTCGCCCAAGTCAGGAAAGTTTTCTGGATGAGATAGTATCCTACCAAAAATATCCTGTAGGGTCAGGATAGTACCAACATGAATGCCAACGAAATCGAACTTAGGTGTAGCCCCAACAGGAGTGGCATAGGCAAAACCATTTAGCGAACTATGCCAAAGAAAATCTGCATAAACCGGCCTCCTGTTATTTACATAAAGTTGCTGACTGGCAAATTGGCACTTTGTGCGCAAGCATTCTAAAGCATTTAGAACAGAAACATTCAGCACGCTTCTTTGGTCACCAGGTGCTGCAAAACGCCCCCCGTGCTCATCACGACAAATAATAGCCTCTAGCTCATTATTGGTTTCCAAGTTACTTCTTCTCCCACCCACCGACATCGTTACGCTGCCATGGCTTAGCTAGCTCGGCACCGTCAGGTTTTTTCGTGCCCAATTATAGCCAGAGACTGGGCAATTGTCATTGCTGCGGGTTATGATTACCCTCTTTCTTAAACATCATTTACTAGGCGTCAGCAGGCAATGCGCAGCAGTCAGGCGGCAATGCGTCAAGGGAGAGAGCGATGAAAATGGCAGCACTTCTCATGATGGCCATGCTTGGCGCGCCCGCTGCCTTGGCCTGCCAAATCCGCTACTCCGATGCGCCGCCCGAAAGATTTTATGATCTTGCGGATGTCGTCTTCACCGCGCATCTGACCAAGGCGGAAGAGATAACGCTGCCCGCCAACAAACAGCATGGGGCGCTGACTGCCATCGAAGGCCAGGTCAAAATCATCGAGGTCTTTAAGGGAGCACCCCCGGCCAGCAGTAAAGTGCATGACCTGGTACAAAACAATTTTGATATTTGCAGCAGCCTTCTCCTGCCAGGAAACGAGTATTTGTTCTTCCTGAAGCCAGCTCAAGACAAGAGCGCCTCAGCCGCAGAATGGAACTATGTCGGCTTTCCCACCGGCTCCCGCCTAATTTTTCCCGCCGATTCCAACGTGACACAAGACATGCTGCGCAAACTGCGCGCCTATGCACAGACCCAACCAGCGAAACAATAGCTTTACCGCTTCTCCCACCCACCCGTTTCGCTCTGCTGCCAAGGGCTGTAAGAAGCTTTATCCGCCGGGCGTAAAGCCATTGATGAGGGTGCTGACGCGCGGCATCGGCACTTGCTGGGCAACGAGCGTATTCACGAAATTTTGCTGCTGCGCGGCATCATAGCGGCCAACCACAGCGGCCAGCTTGTCGAGGCTGGGTGCTTCTGGCGTCGCCGCCAGCAGCTGCACCGCCGTGCCAACCGCCAGTTTGACCACGGCACCATCGCGGGGCGTCAGCCTCATGCCATGCAGGGCATTGCCATCGGCAATCTTGGCCAAGCTATCCACCACCACTGCCGCGAAGGGCTCGGCCTGTGCCGCCTTGCTCAGCACGTTTCCACCTTGCGGCTTGCTACCGACAACTTCTTCCCGCGCTTGCGACAACGCGGCGAGCAAGCCGGCACGGTCGCTCTTCCAGCTCCGTGGGGGCTCCGCCACCTTCGCCGGTGCCGTATAGGTCGTCAACGCGCCCAGATTATCGACAACATTGCGGAACTCCTCCGTCGGCTTCAGCTGGAGCAACGCGCCCAGCGCGGCGGTCTTGGTGACCAGACCGGTAAAGGCCTTGGCAAGGTTGGGGTTCGTATGCAGCTGCGGCAAGGCCGCGTAACGGATGGCAACCTGTTCCGCCACTTCGACCTGCGTCACGCGCCGTTGATAGTCCAGCACAGTCGGGTGATCATCTTTTCCCGGCACGTATTTCGGCGCGCTCTTGAAGCCATAACCTTCATCGGTTTCATTCGGCTGCAGCTGAGCGGCAATGCGCTCGTCTTTCCCCGGGGCCTGCGGCTCCAGCACGTTCAGCAGATGCCGGACATGGCCGCGCGCCGCTTCAGCTACGACATCATTGAGTTCCGGTGCCAGCACCGCCACGGACTTTGCCAGCACCACCTGGTGGTTGATTTTATCGCGATCGACCGTCAGGCCATAAACCGTTTTGCCTTCTGCTCGGTCTTCATGCGCTTCGCGCTGCCCGGCACGAACGGGGATAACCCCTAATTCTATGCTTTTATAAACATCCTTGCCGGTGATTTGTGCGTTGACTGCTGCCGAAATCTTGCCTGCCTCGCCAAAGCCGAAAAACGGCGCTCCGTGACTACGCAATTGCACGATAAAAGATGGTCCCTTCTCGTCGGCCACCGCTTGCACGACATTGGATCGGCCTTTGAGTTCCGTCAGCACCAGCGGCTTCAACTGCGGGTCGGCGACGTCATGCAACCTGACGAGTTCATTCGCGGTGTATTTGTGCGCCAGCGCCTGAACGACAAATGTATCTTTGCTTACGGTGTCCGTCACAATCGTCTCCGATGAAAATTTTGCTGCACTTTTCTAGCACGCCGCTATGGCCTGCGCCGCCCCAACATTACTTTCATTGAGACATCAAATGGCGCATTAACCCGCTGAAATAATTACAATATGATTGAGTTTACTTCTTCTCCCACCCGCCCGTTTCGTTCTGCTGCCAATAGCTGAGCGTGTGGCCTGCGGCCTGATAGATTTTCCAGCGCGCGCGGGCATCCGCCACCGCCGCCTCATCCGCGCCGGAAAACAGCGCGCAGACGCGCTCATAATCCGCGAAGCGTTCGGAGGTCGCGCCATCGGTGAGGAACAGCACGTCCGCTTCATTCGGGCGCTCGTCTTCTACCGTCAGCCAGACCGGCTGCTCCGCCGCATTGCCATCCTTCGCGGAACCGTGCGGCAAAAAACTATCGGGCTTATAAACCCAAAGCTGCTGGTTGAGCGCCTCTACCCGCTCGGGCGAACCTGCCAGCACGACGGCACGCCAGCCGCGCGCCAGCGTTTTCTCCAGCAGCTCGGGCAACACCTGCTCCAGCGGCGAGCGCGTCAGGTGATAAAAATTAATCTCAGCCATCAGCGCGCAGGCTTATCAGGATTTGCTGGTCAGATACTGATGCAGCAGCCGCACGCCGAAGCCGGTCGCCCCCTTGGGGCCGAAGGCCGTCGGCTTCTTGAGCCACGCCGTGCCCGCGATATCGAGATGCGCCCAGGCCGTGCCCTTCTTGATAAAGCGCTCGATGAATTTCGCGCCGGTGATGCTCCCCGCCTCGCGCCCGCCGGTGATGTTCTTGATATCGGCGGTATCGGCATCAAGCATTTTGCCATAGGCCTCATCCATCGGGAACGGCCAGATTTTCTCCTCCGTCGCCTTGGAAGCGGCCTGTAGCTCCGCGCTGAACGCCTCGTCATTGCTGAACAGCCCGGCATAGTCATGCCCCAGCGCGATGATAATCGCGCCGGTCAACGTCGCCAGATCGACAATCTTCTTGGGCTTGAACGTCTCCTGCGCATACCAGACGACATCGGCGAGCACCAGGCGACCTTCGGCATCCGTATTATGCACCTCGACCGTCTGGCCAGACATCGTCGTGACGATATCACCCGGCCGCTGCGCCTTGCCGCCCGGCATGTTCTCGACCAGGCCAACAAGCCCAACGACGTTCAGCGGCGCCTTGCTCTTCGCCAAAGCATGGATGGTGCCGATGACGGCGGCGGAACCCGCCATATCGAAAATCATCTCCTCCATGCCCGGCCCCGGCTTCAGCGAAATGCCGCCGCTGTCGAAGGTCACGCCCTTGCCGACCAGCGCGACCGGGCTTTTATCCTTGGCTTCCTTGTCGCCAACCCAGTGCATGGTGACGAGGCGCGGCGGGTTCGCGCTGCCCTGCGCCACGCCCAGCAGCGCGCCCATGCCCAGCTTCGCCATGGCCTTTTCGTCCAACACCTCCACCTTCACGCCGAGGGCCCGCAGCGCCACGCAATGCTCGGCGAGCGTAATCGGGTAAATCACATTGCCCGGCTCAGTGACCAGATTGCGCGCCAGTTCCACGCCCTCGGCCAGCGCCTCATGCGTCGCGAAAGCCTTGCGCGCACCCGCGGAATCTGCCGTGGCAACGGCACAACCTTTCAGCGTCTTGTCACCCTCCGGCTTCTTGGTGTGATATTTATCGAAACGGTAGCCGCGCAGCCGCGCCCCAAAGGCTAGATTGGTCGCAAACTCGGCGTCGCTCAGCGCGTTGCCCTTGTGGCTATCGGCCACAAACTCAACATGCGTGGCCTTCGCGCTCAGCGCCGCGCCGATGCCAGCACCGCCCGATTTCTGCGCGCAGAGCGGCTTCAAATCCGCTGGCTTGCCGATGCCAACCAAGATGATCCGCTCCAGTCGAGTTTTAGCGGGCGCTAAAATTTGCGCGATCTCGTCGCGCTTACCAGTAAATTGTGCCACCGCCATCGCTCGCTTGAGCGCGCCGCCGGTCTTCTTATCAAGCTTCTGGCCTAAATCGCCGAACTTCTGGTCAAGCGCCACGGTGAGAATAACCGTACCCTGGGTCGGGAGCTGCGACGGGGCGAATGTAACTTTCATGCGGGAATCCTCCGGTAAAGCGGGCGAGCTTGCTCTGCTACGAGCAACAGGATAAACACAATCTAGTCTGTCATGACGGTTTTGGTTTGGCAATTCCGGCGTTATCCCTATGTTGCTGCTGCACCGCTATCTTTTACGCCAGTTCCTGACCGCGCTGCTTTTTACCGGCTGCGCCGTGACCATTGTTGTGCTTTTTACCCAGTCGTTCCGGCTGCTGTCGCTGGTCGTCAATAACGCGGCGGGGCTGTGGATTTTCCTGCAACTCGCCTTGCTGACCATCCCCACTTTCCTCAGCATCGTGCTGCCCATCGGCCTCGCCGTAGCATTGGTGTTTGTTTATCAAAAGCTTGGTGCGGATTCTGAACTCGTTATCATGCGCTCCGCAGGCTTAAGTGCCACCGCGCTGGCGCAGCCCGCCATTTGGCTGGGTGGGGCATCGGTGCTGCTAGGGCTGCTGCTAGCCTTTTGGGTCTCACCCTGGGCAAACCGTACGCTCGTTGCGATGCAATATGAAATCCGAAATGAATTTTCGGTCTATCTGCTGCGTCCGGGCGTTTTTAACGACATTACCAAGGGGCTAACCTTTTATGCCCGCCGCCGCGACAGCAAGGGCGGGCTTGAAAATCTACTCATCCATGACAATCGCAAGCCGGACGCGCCCGTAACTGTCATGGCCGACCGCGGCATGGTCATGCAGGTGGATGGCGAGCCGCGTATCGTGGTTTTCAACGGCCAGCGTCAGGAGTTCGACCGCAAACACAACAAAATGGCGACGCTCGATTTTGCGCAATATACCTTCGACATCAGCCTCCTGCGCGGCGCGAATGACCGGCTGCCCGACCCGCGCGAGTTGACGCTCGGCGAGCTGCTCTCCGATACCCCCATGGCCACCAAGCGCGGCAGTGATCCAGCACGGCTGCGCGCCGAACTGCATCAACGGCTGGGAGGGGCGCTAACCGGCCTTAGCTACGCTTTTCTCATGGCGGGCATCATGCTGGGCGGGCAGTTCAGCCGTCGCGGCATGACCGGACGCGTCGTCATCGCCGGGGCGGCCATCGTAACGCTGCAGGCGCTGCTCATGTGGCTCAGCAATCTGGTGGCCCGCGATTTGGGTTACCTGCTTGCCTTTTACGGTCTGACGCTCCTCCCCATCCCGGTCGCCTGGCTGCTACTGCAGCATAATCCGCTTGCCGGTCGCACGACACCGGAGGCGGCATGACCTTTGGCCAGACCATCGGGCGCTATATCGCGCGGCAATATCTGCAGTGGTTCTGCACCTTTCTCTTCGGCCTCGCGGGCATCATCATGTTGTTCGAAACGGCAGAATTGCTGCGCCGCGCTGCCGCTTCACCGAACGCAACGCTTGACGTCATTCTGCTCATGGCTTTCTTCAAGCTGCCGGATACGATTGAAAAAGTGTTGCCCTTCGTCGCGCTCTTCGCCGCAATGTTCACCTTCTGGCGGCTGACACGCAGTCAGGAGCTGATTATCGTGCGCGCCAGCGGCGTCTCGGTCTGGCAGTTCATGATGCCGGTGCTGGCGACAACAGTGCTGCTGACACTCGTCAACATTATGCTCATCAACCCCTTTGGCGCGCGCATGGTCGCCCGCTATTGGGAGATGGAAGCGACCTACCTTTACCGTCCGGCAACATTGGAACTCACCGGTGCCGGACTGTGGCTGCGGCAAAAATTTCAGGATTATGAATTTTTGCTCCACGCCGATTCCGTAACCGTCGCGCCAATGGCAATGCAGCCGCTGATGGCCATCGTTTATGATAAAGACAAGCGCTATATGGGGCGTATCGATGGCGAGAAAGCCGTATTGCGCGACGGCTTTTGGGTCATCGCCGATGCCTGGTATACGCCTAACCGTCAGCCGACGCAGAAGCTGAAAGAGTATAAAATACCCACCGACCTAACGCTGCAGAAGATTCAGGAAAGCATGGCCGCACCGAACACGGTTTCATTCTGGTCGCTGCCGCATTTTATCGCTTCGCTGCAGGCCATTGGTTTACCAGCAGTGCGTCATCAGCTACAATTTCTAGCGCTGCTGGCCGAGCCGCTCTTGCTCGCCGCCATGGTACTCTTTGCCGCCGCCAGCTCTTTGCGGCTAACGCGACGCGGCGGAGCGCTGGGGCTTGCCACCATGGGTGTCGGGCTAGGTAGTGGCGCTTTCGCTCTCAATAGCGTCCTGCAGGCGCTTGGCACAACCCAGACTTTGCCGGTTTTGCTAGCGGCCTTCGCCGCGCCGCTCATCTGCCTGGCAGGCGGCGTCGCCGCACTGCTTTACCTGGAAGACGGTTGATTGCGTCGCCGCATGCGCGCAAAATACGCCCTCCACAGAGAATCAAGGACTCCAATGCGTCGCTCACCATTTTTGCTCAGCACTGCCCTCATGTTGATTGCCAGCCTTTCAACACCGCTCCTTGCCGCAAATGCGCCGGCTCAGCCCAAGGAGCAGCGCAAGCTGACCCTCAACACCAAGGACAATGCGGGCATTGCGATTGTCGTCAACGACGCCGCCATCACCAATGGCGATATCGCCGCACGCTATGGCATGGCGCTACTGTCCTCAGGCTTGTCGGACTCGCCAGACAATCGTGGCCGGATAATGCCGCAAATCATTCGCGGCCTCATCGAAGAGCAGTTACAGCTGCAGGAAACGCGGCGGCAGCAGATTGATGTCAGCGATGTTGAGATTAATCAGGCGCTCACCCGCATGGCGCAGGATAGCAAAGTGCCGGGCGGCGATTTGCGGGCCTTCCTCAAATCGCAAGGGATCGGACCAAGCACCATCGAACAGCAGACGCGCGCCAATATTGCCTGGGCTAAACTTGTCCAGCGCCAGCTGCGGCCTCGTGTTGAAATTAGCGACGACGAGGTCGAAGATGTCGTCGCGCGGCTGAAGGCGAATGCCGGCAAGATGGAGTATTTCGTCAATGAGATTTTCTTGCCCGTTGATGATGCCGATCAAGACGGCGCCGTGCATGGCTTTGCTAACAAGCTATTGCAGCAGATAAAACAAACCGGCGCTTTTGGCGCTATCGCACGGCAATTCTCACAGGGCGCAGGTGCGCCGCAAGGTGGTGAAATAGGCTGGGTGCAACAGGGCTCGCTCGCCCCCGAACTTGATGTGGCTCTGGTCAAGAGCACGATCGGCGCGCTAGTAGGCCCGATTAAGACAGCAAAAGGTTATCATATCCTGGCCGTGCGCGACGCGCGAAAAATTACAATTTCCGGCGATAGCGGCACAAAGGTCAAGCTTGCCCAAATCGCGCGCGGCGTCCCGCCGCAGATGATGAAGGCCGCGTTAAGCGAAGCCAAATCCAAAACAAAAAGCCTGCAAGGTTGCGCGACGCTGGAAAAAGAGTTTCCTGCCGCGCAGGGCTGGCAGGTACGTGTCTCACCGGAACAGGCCTTGAGCGACATGCCATCTCACGTGGCACCAATTGTGCGTTCGCTGAAGGTTGGTTCCGCCAGTGATTTCGATATTCAACCGCAGGGCTTCGGCTTCATCGTGGTGTGTGAACGCACGGAGAGCGGTGGCATTGACCGCACCGCGATTTACAACACCATCGGTTCCGAACGGCTGGAAAATCTGGCACGCGGGATGCTCCGCGACCTGAAGCGCAACGCGTTTATCGATATGCGGATTTAGACAGGAGAGTCGCATGACAGCTGCAAAGGCAATTCTCTTCGGCGCTCTTATCATCGCCGCCAGCGTCTTGCTGGTCGGCACAATGCGTCCTGCAGAAGCCGGTAGCGGCCATGTCGGCCCCTTTGTGCTAGAACATCACGCTAACCCAACCGCAAACCCGGGCGTCTTCCGGCTCGATACCGCGACCGGTGAGGTCAGCTATTGCTACGTGTCTGGTGCAGCAGGCGAAAAGGTCGGCGTCCAATGCCTGAGCGCGACGCCTTAAGCGCTCTGAATTACTTTCAGGACACTGAAACCGTCGTCTATAAGCCATTGTGTTTGCAGTGGATTTTCACTGCAGCCTGTTGAAGCGCTGGCGACGGCAAGTTTGAACGTCTAGCAATAAAAATGCTAGACTAAGCCTCTATTGTTTAGAGGATTTGAACAATGTCCGCTCAATTACTGCAACTGCGCCAGGAACAAGCCACGCTTCGGCTGCCAAAGGTTATCAACGCAGGCAATATGGAATCGTTTGCCCGCGCGGCGCGTGAAGCGCTGGATGCTGCGCAGTTCAGTGGCAAAGTCTCTGTCGGTGTTGTTGCGCACGGCGATAAGGTAACAGCACAGCTGGCGGGCACGGACAAGGCGGCGCTTGCCGCTGCGAAGCGACTGCTCACCAAGCGCCCACAAGCCCGCGGTCAAAAGGTGCCGAGCATTGTCGATAATATTGCAACGGCGTTGGCACCGGATGCCAAAGGCAATGTATTGCCACCGGAAGCGCTGGAAACGATTATCGGCAGCATTCGCTACTCGGCTGAACACCGCGCAGCAAAAAAACTGCTACACGCCCCCACACGCAACTAATGACCACCCTAAACCGTCAACGCAGCATCCTCAATCTGCAGCTGCACACCATTACGACCATTCCAGGTGTCGGCGCGGAGATAACCCGCGAGATGCAGCGGCTCCCGCGATTCCAGCAGAGCCTTGCCTAAGGCTGACTCCAGTGCACGGAAAGCAATCCCAGTTAACCGTGTGCCACCGCAGGTGAAAATAACGCGCACATGTTTTTCGCCGACCACATCGGCGCGTGCAATCCGGCAGGCGGGCAGAGCGAAGCGCGGCTCCGGATTGCCGGTGCCGAAGGGCTTGAGCCGTTCGAGCTGCGCGATGAAATCCGGCGTTGCAGCTCCGGCCGCCACCATACCATCCAGCGTCAGACTCGGCACTATCGGCGACGCCGCGAGAAACTTAGTGGCACGCTCGGCAAAGAAGGCGCGCAACGGCACGATATTCGCCCGCTCCACTGTCAGACCCGCCGCCATTGCATGGCCACCGCCATTGATGAGCAAACCGGCCTGCCGCGCCGCGATAACCATCGCCCCCAAATCCAGCCCACGAATGGAGCGGCCTGAGCCCTTCCCGATTTCGCCATCAAGCCCAATGATAAAACAGGGTCGGTGATAGCGGTCTTTCAACCGCGCTGCGACGATACCGATAACGCCTGGGTGCCAGCTCTCCGCCGCCAGCAGTAGGAATGGCGTATCCCCTTCCTGCTCGGCCTGATATTCCGCTGCGGCCAACACAGCGGCTTCAACCTCCTTGCGCTGCACGTTGAAGCTATCGAGCTGCACAGCCAATGCCAGCGCTTCGTCAGCATCGTCACAAGCCAACAAGCGGGCACCAAGATCAGACTTGCCGACACGGCCACCAGCATTGACGCGGGGGCCAAGCACGAACCCCAGCGTAAAAGCATCGGGCGGCAGCGTCGCGCGCCCAATCTGCAGCAGCGCAGCCAATCCGGCATTCTTGGTTCGCCCCAACACGCGCAGCCCCTGGCTGACATAGGCGCGGTTCAGCTCCGTGAGCGGCACAACATCCGCCACCGTGCCGAGCGCCACCAGGTCTAACCATTGCAACAAATCCGGCTCCTTCAACGCCGCGTCATAAAAGCCTTCCACGCGTAGCAGCCGATTGACCGCGATGATGAACAGATAAGTCACGCCAGCGGCGCACAGCGTGCCCTGCCCTGATGTGTCATCTAGCCGGTTAGGATTGACCAGCGCAACGCAGGGCGGCAAAGCCGGTTCCGCCGCGTGGTGATCAAGCACAATGACATCAAGCCCAATATCACGCGCATGACGCAGTGGCTCATGAGCCGTGGTGCCGCAATCGACGCAGATAATCAGCTTGCAGCCGGTCACTGCAATCTGGCTAAAAGCACCGGCATTAGGTCCATAGCCTTCCTTCAGCCGATCGGGAATATAAAGCCCGGCATTGATGCCGCAATGGCGTAGAAAGCGCAGTAGCAACGCTGATGAGGTGCCGCCATCGACATCATAATCACCGAATATCGTCCCCGCCTCG